>NZ_WKCD01000015.1:0-53147 GCF_021606625.1 Pseudomonas sp. PA-4-8C | reverse complement strand
GGGGTGGGGAAGAGAGGGGGGGAGGATGGAAGGGGCGGGGCCGGTGCGGGCCAGGAAGCCCGGGGGCGTAGGTGGCCCGGTCGGACCCGCGCCGCGGCCGATGGTGCCGACCCAGAAAGAGAGACCCGCCACGAAGTCTTGTCCGTGGAGTTATCCACAAGCCTTGCGCGCAGTTTGCCGCGTATCGAAGACCTCGGCGCGGTGGCGGTCGACCCGGCAGCGATTCCAATGGCCGAGGCAGAGTTTATTTTCTCCGGTGGCAACGGCGTGAAGGACTGGGCGTTGTTCCACCAGACTGCCGCGGCCCTGGGCGCCACCGAAGGCGCCTCGCGGGTGGCAGTGGACGATGGCTTTATGGCGCGTGATCGCCAGGTCGGCGCCAGCGGCACTTGGGTCACTGCGCGGGTGTACGTGGCCGTGGGGATTTCCGGGGCGATCCAGCACCTGCAAGGCATCGGTGCCTGCGACAAGGTGGTGGCGATCAACCTCGACCCGGGTTGCGACATGATCAAGCGTGCCGACCTGTCGGTGATCGGTGAAAGCGCCGCGATACTCAAAGCTTTGATCGCAGCGGTCGAAACCTACCGCAACGGCGCCAAGCGCGATGCAGCCTGAGGATATGACCATGACGAACACTGTATTCAGCCTGGTGTCCATCGGTGCTCACCCCACCTCCGGGCGTCCACGCCGCGCCGAGCAGGACGCGCGCGCGGTCGAGCTGGGGCTGCAACTGGCTGGGGATAAGTTGCAGGTGCTGCACGCGGGTGATGCCAGTGAGCCGACCCTGCGCAGCTACCTGGGCATGGGCCTGCCGCAACTGCAGGTACTGGAACAGCCGGCCGGCTCGGATGCCTTGCCGGTGCTCAGTGAGTATCTGCGCGACGCCGGTGCCCAAGTGGTACTCACTGGAAGCCAGGCAGAAACCGGCGAAGGTTCGGGAATGCTGCCGTTCCTGTTGGCCGAACAACTGGGCTGGCCGCTGATTGTGGGGCTGGCGCAGGTGGAGTCCATCGACGCCGGCGTCGCCCTGGTGCTGCAGGCGCTGCCTCGCGGCCAGCGGCGGCGCTTGAAGGTGCGCCTGCCGTTTCTCGCCACTGTGGATAACGCCGCGCCCAAGCCACGCCAGAGCGCATACGGCCCGGCGCAACGGGGTGAGCTGGCCGCCCATGACGTCGAGATTGAACACGACGAGTTATTCACAGGCGCACTGTTGCAACCGGCCAAGCCACGGCCAAAGCGCCTCAAGGTGATCAAGGCCAAGAGTGGTGCTGACCGTATGAAGGCCGCAACGGCCAAGGCCAGTGGCGGCGGTGGGCAGGTGCTCAAGGGCGTGAGCGCTGAAGAGGGTGCGCAAGCGATTCTCAAGCTTCTGGTAGAAGAGGGCGTCGTGCGCTGATCTCTGACCACCACCAAACCTTGTGGGAGCTGGCTTGCCTGCGATAGCGGTGGGTCAGCCACCCATGCATACGTTGACGTGTTGCAATCGCGGGCAAGCCCGGCCAACATTTTCCTGCATTGCCTCTGGCTTACCCACAATGCCTGTTGATCCGCCTGTGGATAACCTGTTCGCGGGTGTCCACACGCCCGGCGTATCAAGCTCTGCAGCCCTCTGTACGAAAAACAACCAACCTAACTTGCGGTTTTTGCTCGGGTTTTCACCTGGTTAGGGCCTCGACTTGCCCCCAAAGTCTGTTGGCGCTTTTGTGGATAAGATGTTCGCTATCCGCTGCAGGCCTTGTAAAACGTGGTCTTCGAGGGATTGGTCAATAATTGATCAGATCTCACTTATTCGACGTTTAAATGGCTGGATATCCCCGATTCATGAGGGTTTCAAGGGTTTTTCCACAACGGGGAAAAAGTTGCCCCCAAAGTCTGTTGGTGCATCTGTGGATAAGGTGTTCGCTTACCGCTGAAAGCCACGCAAAACAAGGCTATTGGAGGTTTGGTTAATAAATGAACAGCTTAAGATAAAACCCGCAAGTTTAAATAAGTCACGGATTTTCTTGATTTAATTTGCGTGCACAACGCACTTGCCCACAATTGCTGTGGGTGGCTTTGTGGATAAGTTGTTGGGTAAAGGCTGGAGGGCAGGGCGCTAGCGCTCTGCGAGAAGGGTGATCAAATTTTGATCACTGTGAGGTCGGTGTGGGAGCGGGCTTGCTCGCGAATACGGTGTGTCAGCCACTACATGTGCAAGCTGATACACCGCGTTCGCGAGCAAACCCGCTCCCACATTTTTATTCGTGTGCCGCCACACCTTTGAGATACGGCGCCGGCGCCGCACCCAGGTTGCTCAACATGCGCTCGCTGTACCAATCCACAAAATTCACCACGCCAAACTCATAGGTCTTGGAGTAAGGGCCAGGCTGGTAAGCGGTGGAGTTGATGCCACGCTGGTTCTCTTCGGCCAGGCGGCGGTCCTGGTCGTTGGTGGCGTCCCACACCTGGCGCATGCGCTCCACGTCGTAGTCCACGCCTTCCACGGCGTCCTTGTGCACGATCCACTTGGTGGTGACCATGGTTTCCTGGGCGCTGATCGGCCACACGGTGAACACAATGATGTGGTCGCCCATGCAGTGGTTCCAGGAGTGGGGCAGGTGCAGGATGCGCATCGAGCCCAGGTCCGGGTTCTTGATGCGGCCCATGAGCTTGGCGCAGCCTTGCTTGCCATCCAGGGTCATCGACACGGTGCCCTTGAGTAGCGGCATGCGCACGATGCGGTTACGCAGGCCGAAGCTGGCATGGGCGTAAGGGATCTTCTCGGCATCCCAGGCGGCAGCAGAAGCGGCCACGTGGTCCTTGAACGCCTGGTCGGCGCGCGGGTCGGTGACGTCGTCCCACTCCAGCAGGGTTTTCAGCAGTTCGGGGTGTGACGCGTTGCAGTGGTAGCACTCGCGGTTGTTTTCCAGCACCAGCTTCCAGTTGGCTTTTTCGAACAAGGTGGTCTGGATCGCCACCTTGGTGTTCTCCATGTCGTAGGGTTCCATGTAATGGTTGAGCGTCGACAGGAAGTCATCGATGGCCGGTGGGGTTTCGGCCAGATTGATAAAGATGTAGCCGCCAGCGGTTTTCACGTTCACTGGCTTGAGGCCGTACTGCTTCATGTCGAAATCGGCGCCCATCTCGGTGCCGGCGAACAGCAGGCGGCCGTCCAGCTCGTAGGTCCACTGGTGGTAGTGGCAGACCAATTTGGCGACCTTGCCCTTGTCGCTGGTGCACAAGCGCGAGCCACGATGGCGGCAGACGTTGTGGAACGCATGCACCACGCCGTCGGCACCCCGGATCACGATGATCGGGTTCTTGCCCACTTGCAGGGTCAGGTAGTTGCCCTTGGTGGGGATTTCGCAGGTCATGCCGGCGATCAACCACTCTTTCTGGAAGATCTCCTGCATGTCGATATCGAACAGCCGCTCATCAGAGTAAAACGGCTGCGGCAGCGAAAAAGTGCGCTCGCGCTCTTGCAGCATTTGCGCGGTGGCCTTGCGTGCGGGTTCCAGCGGATCGCCCAAGCTTAAGGTTGCGGTGACGTCCATCGTGTGTGTCCTCATGGCCATTCTGTGTGGCCGGCGAATAGTGGCTACGGTTGGTGCTGTGCAAGGCGTAAAGAACGCGTCTTTGTTGGGAGCGAGTGTGGGCCCGGCGTCACGTCGGACCTTATCCATGGGCGACATGGCCCAATCTGATCCCGACGCGCAAGCCCCTGTCTTTGGGGGCTGGTCGCCGTAAGTATGTGAATGTCGCAGATAGGTAAATGGGTGGTTCTCGCGTTACGCAGAATCGCCACCATAAGGCCGACGTCGGCGGTGGAGAACAACATGTCCAATAATTTCCTGAATCCGGTAACCACCCAGACCTGGGCCAATGGTCGGCACATCGTCCGTTGCGTCAAAGTCATCCAGGAAACCTGGGATGTGCGCACCTTCTGCTTTATGGCTGACCAGCCGATCCTGTTCTTTTTCAAGCCGGGGCAATTTGTCACCCTGGAGCTGGAAATCGAAGGCCAGCCGATCATGCGCTCGTACACCATTTCCAGCTCACCGTCGGTGCCTTACAGCTTTTCGGTGACCATCAAGCGCGTACCGGGCGGTCGGGTTTCCAATTGGCTGCATGACACCCTGCACGAAGGCCAGGAGTTGGCGGTACACGGCCCGGTCGGGCTGTTCAACGCCATCGACTTCCCAAGCCCGAAAGTGCTGTACCTCAGCGGCGGCGTTGGGATCACGCCGGTCATGTCCATGGCGCGCTGGTTCTACGACACCAACGCCAACGTCGACATGACTTTTGTCCACAGCGCCCGCTCGCCCAAGGACATCATCTATCACCGCGAGCTGGAGCACATGGCGTCGCGGATCGACAACTTCAGCCTGCACCTGATTTGCGAAAAACACGGCCTGGGCGAACCCTGGGCCGGGTATCGCGGCTATCTGAACCACAAGATGCTGGAGCTGATGGTGCCGGACTTCCTTGAGCGCGAAGTGTTCTGCTGCGGTCCTACGCCGTACATGAGCGCGGTGAAGCGCTTGCTGGAGGCCACCGGTTTCGACATGACCCGTTATCACGAGGAATCGTTTGGCGCGACGCCGCCCGAAGCCCGTGCCGATGCGGTGGAGCAGGCCGAGCAAGCGGCGGATGCGCCGGAGGTCGACCTGGCAGACCTGCATCAAGTGGAATTTATCGCGTCCGGCAAGAGCATTCGCGTGGCACCGGGAGAAACGGTGCACGCCGCGGCCGCCAAGCTCGGCCTGCTGATCCCCAAGGCCTGTGGCATGGGCATCTGTGGCACGTGCAAGGTGATGAAGCTGGGCGGCGAGGTCGAGATGGAGCACAACGGCGGGATTACCGAAGAGGACGAGGCCGAAGGCTACATCCTGTCGTGCTGCAGTGTGCCGAAGGGTGATGTGCGGATCGAGTTCTGATCTGCTCGTTCCCACGCTCTGCGTGGTAACACCTTCCAGGACGCTCCGCGTCCCGTCGCAAATGAAGGGTGACGCGGAGCGTCACGGGCTGCATTCCCACGCGGAGCGCGGGAACGATCTTCCCGGCAGAAGGCTACATGCTCGTTCCCACGCTCTGCGTGGTAACGCCTTCCAGGACGCCCCGCGTCCCGTCGCAAATGAAGGGTGACGCGGATCTTCAGAGCCAAGGTTGGATGTCGATCAGGCCTGGCATACCTGCATAGTTGCGGGCGCTGGAGTAACGCCAGTGTTCAGCCAGGTCCACATAGCCTCGCTTTATGGGGTTGTGATGGATGTAATCAAGCTTCTGGCGCATGACTGCCTCGCTGTAAACCAATTCCGCATGTGAACCTTCCTGCCACAGTTGATAAACACGATCTGTCTTGTGTGCACGCTTGCAGAAACGCAGGCGCTGCAATACCCGCTCCGCGCCTTTGCTTTGCAGGTCGTCAATGATGGTGCGGGCGGTGAAGGATTTGAATTGGCTGACGCACTTTCCCAGATCGGGCGCTTGAGCAATAAAGTGCAAGTGATTTTCCAGGATGACGTAACCGAACAAGTTTAAAGCGTGGTTGCTTTGTTGATATCGCCAGCAATCCAGAAGATGGTCCACCAGGTAGTTGCGGGTGAAGAGGGGGAGCCATTCCATGACAGTGCAGGTGAGGAAGTGGGTTTTTTCGGGTTCGGTGATGACATAGCGGCTTCTGCCCACGTGTTCATCCTTGATTTCGGGTGGACGCGGAGCGTCCGAGGAGGCATTACCACGCGGAGCGCAGGAACGATCATGATTCAGCGTCGCGTCGCAGGCCATGAATCTGCGACGCGGCGCTTAGGCGTTAACAGTTATTGGGCGTAGATATGGACAACGAAGTGCTGGCCTGAGTTTGTCAATTCGTAGGCTTTGTCGTAGATGGTCAACGTCCGTGATGGCTCTTGAATGGTGTCCCCGATTTTGGCGTGTTTCCTGAACTCGTCCCAGTCTATGACCGTGGTGCTAGTGCTGCCGCCGCTTTGCAGTGTGTTGCCATTGCTTTGATATTCCATGAGAAACCTCTCCATTGATGTGCCTTTGCGGCCGATTATTCGGCTGGCGGTGAAACCCGAAAGGTGGCAGTTATCGCTGCGTTTTCCTTGCGGGTAACAAGAGGCTAGACAATGAAAGCGAGCTACGTAGCGGTCAGAAATATCAAAAAACAGTCTCGGCAATCGGCCAGTACCAACTGGCCGAATTCGTACGTTAAGCGTTCATTACTTCCCGAATATCGGCAGCCAATTCCCTTACACGCTCTTCCTCGGTATCCCACGCACACATGAAACGCGCACCGCCTTTGCCGATGAAGGTGTAGAAGCGCCAGCCCTTGGCGGTCAGCGCTGCAATCGCGGGCTCCGAGAGTTGCAGGAATACGCCGTTGGCCTGTACCGGGAACATCAATTCCACGCCGGGAATATCTGCCACTAGGCTGCTGAGCAGTTGTGCACAGTGGTTGGCATGGCGTGCATGTTTGAGCCAGGCGTCGTTTTCCAGCAGGCCCACCCACGGGGCCGAGAGGAAGCGCATTTTCGAGGCCAACTGGCCGGCCTGTTTGCAGCGGTAGTCAAAGTCTTCAGCCAGTTTGTGATTGAAGAACAGGATGGCTTCACCCACGGCCATGCCGTTTTTGGTGCCGCCAAAGCACAGCACGTCCACGCCGGCTTTCCAGGTCAGGTCGGCCGGTGAGCAACCCAGGAATGCACAGGCATTGGCGAAGCGTGCGCCGTCCATGTGCAGGTTCAGGCCCAGCTCTTTACAGGTAGCGCTGATGGCGCGGATTTCTTCCGGGGTGTACACGCTGCCGACTTCGGTGGCCTGGGTCAGGGTGACTACGCGGGGTTTGGGGTAGTGGATGTCCTGGCGCTTGAGGGCGATCTCGCGGATCGATTCCGGGGTCAGCTTGCCGTTTTCGGTGCGGGCAACCAGCAGTTTGGAGCCGTTGGAGAAAAACTCCGGCGCGCCGCATTCGTCGGTCTCGACGTGGGCGGTTTCCGAGCAAATCACGCTATGGTAGCTCTGGCACAACGAGGACAGCGCCAGGGAGTTGGCGGCCGTACCGTTGAAAGCGAAGAACACCTCGCAGTCGGTCTCGAACAGATTGCGGAAACCGTCGGCGGCGCGGTGGGTCCATTCATCATCGCCGTAGGCGCGCTGATGGCCCTGGTTGGCTTGTTCCATGGCGGCCCAGGCTTCCGGGCAGATGCCGGAATAGTTGTCACTGGCGAATTGTTGGCTCTTGTCGGTCATGGCCCGTTCCTGTGGTCGATGTTGGTGCGCACTTTACCCAAGATTGCCGGGGGCGCGCACGCACTGTAAATGCAAAGTCGTTGGGGAATTATGCACGGTACTCACACCCTGCCTGTCGGACCTGTCCGAGATGGCGCTTTGGATCTGCTCAAGTGGCTGGCGCTGCTGAGTATGGTGCTTGATCACCTGCGCTATGTGGGGTTGAGCCTGGATGGGCTATACGTGCCGGGGCGCCTGGCGTTTCCATGGTTCTGCCTGGCGATTGCGGCCAATTTGCATCGCGTCCGTTACGCCCCGGTGACCGGCCATTGGCGCTACTTGGGTTGGTTGCTGCTGTTCAGCGTGATCAGCGAAGTGCCTTATCGGATGTTTATCGAAGATGCTGATACCTTGAACGTGTTGCCGACCCTGGCGCTGGGCCTGCTGGTTGCCCGAGGTTGGCAGCAAAAGGCGTTGGTTGATCGAGGATTGGCGCTGATCGCCGCTACAATGGCAGCCGTGTTTTCACAGCATTTGATGTTCGGTTTCTTTGGTGTATTGCTGCCACTGGCGTTATTGCTGGTGTTTCGACGGCCCTGGTATTTCAGCGTGCTGCCGGGTTTGGTCTGCGTCGCCGCCAATCAGTGGCAGATTCTGCTCAATAGCGGCACGCTTGTGGCGCTGTTGGGGTTGGCTACATGTCTGAGTGCGCCGCTGGCTGGGTTGGTCTTATTGCGACACGGCAAAAACGCCAAACCCCCGGCCATGCGACGCTGGGCCTATGCCCTGTATCCCATGCATTTTCTTCTGTTGCTACTCGTTCGCAAACTCATCGCCTAACCCCTGTGGGAGCTGGCTTGCCTGCGATGCAGACACCTCGGTCTGCCCGTTGCACCGCAGCGATGCGATCGCAGGCAAGCCAGCTCCCACACAAGCTTTTGCACATTCTTCAGCCCATGTCGTAAACGCACCTTTGCGTGGCGTGCGCAGGCATTTGGCCCGCACGCGCCAGCCCTACCATCGCATCAAAGGGCCCTGCGAGGGCCTCAACAATACGAAAGGCTGGGAGAGACGCGATGTTCAGCAAACAAGACCAGATTCAGGGATATGACGACGCACTGCTGGCGGCGATGAATGCCGAGGAGCAGCGCCAGGAAGATCATATCGAGCTGATCGCGTCGGAGAACTACACCAGCAAGCGCGTGATGGAAGCTCAAGGCAGCGGCCTCACCAACAAGTACGCCGAAGGCTACCCGGGCAAGCGCTACTATGGTGGCTGCGAGCATGTGGACAAGGTCGAAGCCCTGGCCATCGAACGCGCCAAGCAGCTGTTCGGCGCCGATTACGCCAACGTGCAGCCGCACTCCGGTTCCTCGGCCAACAGCGCCGTGTACCTGGCGCTGATCAATGCCGGCGACACCATCCTGGGCATGAGCCTGGCCCACGGCGGTCACCTGACCCACGGCGCTAAAGTGTCGTCCTCGGGCAAGCTGTACAACGCGGTGCAATACGGCATCAACACCGACACCGGCTTGATCGACTACGACGAAGTCGAGCGCCTGGCGGTCGAGCATAAGCCGAAGATGGTGGTGGCGGGTTTCTCGGCCTACTCCAAAACCCTGGATTTCCCACGCTTTCGTCAGATCGCCGACAAAGTAGGCGCGCTGTTGTTCGTCGACATGGCCCACGTTGCCGGCCTGGTCGCCGCCGGCCTGTACCCCAACCCGCTGCCTTATGCCGACGTGGTCACCACCACCACCCACAAGACCCTGCGCGGTCCACGGGGCGGCCTGATTCTGGCCAAGGCCAACGAAGAAATCGAAAAGAAACTCAACGCTGCGGTATTCCCTGGCGCCCAGGGCGGCCCGCTGATGCACGTGATCGCCGGCAAGGCCGTGTGCTTCAAGGAAGCGCTGGAGCCTGGCTTCAAGGCGTACCAGCAGCAAGTGATCGATAACGCCCAGGCCATGGCCGAAGTGTTCATCAAGCGTGGCTACGACGTGGTCTCCGGCGGCACCGACAACCACCTGTTCCTGGTCAGCCTGATCCGCCAGGGCCTCACCGGCAAAGAGGCGGACGCCGCCCTGGGGCGCGCCCACATCACCGTCAACAAGAACGCGGTGCCGAATGACCCGCAGTCGCCGTTCGTGACCTCGGGCCTGCGCATCGGTACCCCGGCGGTGACCACCCGTGGCTTCAAAGTGCCGCAGTGCGTTGAGCTGGCCGGCTGGATCTGCGACATCCTCGACAACCTCGGCGACGCCGATGTCGAGGCTAACGTGGCCAAGCACGTGTCTGCCCTGTGCGCTGATTTCCCGGTTTATCGCTGAGCGCGGTTTTGGAGTAATGACTATGCAACGCTACTCAGGCTTCGGCCTCTTCAAGCACTCCCTCAGCCATCACGAAAACTGGCAGAAGATGTGGCGCACGCCGACCCCTAAAAAGGTCTATGACGTAGTGATCGTCGGCGGCGGCGGGCATGGTCTGGCGACCGCCTATTACTTGGCCAAGGAGCACGGCATCACCAACGTGGCCGTGGTCGAGAAAGGCTGGCTGGGCGGCGGTAACACCGCGCGCAACACCACCATCGTGCGTTCCAACTACCTGTGGGACGAGTCGGCGCACCTGTACGAACACGCCATGAAACTCTGGGAAGGTTTGTCCCAGGACCTGAACTACAACGTGATGTTCTCCCAGCGCGGCGTGTACAACCTGTGCCACACCCTGCAGGACATCCGTGATTCCGAACGTCGTGTGAGCGCCAACCGCCTCAACGGCGTGGACGGCGAACTGCTGAATGCCCAGCAAGTGGCCGACGAAATCCCGTATTTGGATTGCTCGAAGAACACCCGTTACCCCGTACTCGGCGCCACCGTGCAACGGCGCGGCGGCGTGGCCCGTCACGATGCCGTGGCCTGGGGTTTTGCCCGTGCCGCCGATGCCTTGGGCGTGGACTTGATCCAGCAGACCGAGGTGATCGGTTTTCGCAAGGAAAACGGCGTGTGCATCGGTGTGGAAACCAACAAGGGCTTTATCGGCGCCAAGCGCGTCGGTGTGGTCACAGCCGGTAACTCCGGGCACATGGCTTCGCTGGCGGGCTTTCGCCTGCCGATCGAATCCCACCCGCTGCAAGCCCTGGTGTCGGAGCCGATCAAGCCGATTATCGACAGCGTGATCATGTCCAACGCCGTGCACGGTTACATCAGCCAGTCCGACAAGGGCGACCTGGTGATCGGCGCCGGTATCGACGGCTACAACGGCTACGGCCAGCGTGGCTCGTACCCGGTGATCGAGCACACCATCCAGGCCATCGTCGAGATGTTCCCGGTGCTGTCGCGGGTGCGCATGAACCGCCAGTGGGGCGGCATCGTCGACACCACGCCGGATGCCTGCCCGATCATCTCCAAGACGCCGGTACCGAACATGTTCTTCAACTGCGGTTGGGGCACGGGCGGCTTCAAGGCCACTCCAGGCTCAGGCAACGTGTTTGCCGCCAGCCTGGCCAAGGGTGAAATGCACCCGCTGGCCGCACCTTTTTCCATCGACCGTTTCCACAACGGTGCGTTGATCGACGAACACGGCGCTGCGGCCGTCGCCCACTAACAGGAGAAATTCCCTATGTTGCATATCTTCTGTCCTCACTGTGGCGAACTGCGCTCCGAAGAGGAATTCCACGCGTCCGGCCAAGCGCACATCCCGCGCCCGCTGGACCCGAATGCCTGCACCGACGAGCAGTGGGGCGACTACATGTTCTTTCGCGATAACCCGCGCGGCCTGCACCACGAACTGTGGATCCACGCCGCCGGTTGCCGCCAGTATTTCAACGCCACCCGCGACACCGTCACCTACGAAATTCTTGAAACCTACAAGATCGGTGAGAAGCCTCAGTTCACCGCCAAGGCCTCTGGAGAGAAGGTATGAGCCAGATCAATCGCCTGTCCAACGGTGGCCGCATCGACCGTAATAAAGTCCTGACGTTTACGTTCAACGGTCAGAGCTACAAAGGCTTTGAAGGCGACACCCTGGCCGCAGCCCTGCTGGCCAACGGCGTCGACATCATTGGCCGCAGCTTCAAGTACTCGCGCCCACGGGGCATCTTTGCCGCGGGCGCCGAAGAGCCGAACGCGGTGCTGCAGATCGGCGCCACCGAAGCCACGCAGATCCCCAACGTGCGCGCCACCCAGCAGGCGCTGTACCAAGGCTTGGTTGCTACCAGCACCAACGGCTGGCCGAGCGTGAACAACGACATGATGGGCATTCTCGGCAAGGTCGGCGGTAAGCTGATGCCGCCGGGCTTCTACTACAAAACCTTCATGTACCCACAATCGTTCTGGTTGACCTACGAGAAGTACATCCGCAAGGCGGCGGGCCTTGGTCGCTCGCCCACCGAGAACGATCCGGACACCTATGACAACTTCAACCGTCATTGCGACGTGCTGGTGGTGGGCGCAGGCCCTGCGGGCCTCGCGGCTGCGCTGGCCGCTGCGCGCAGCGGTGCTCGGGTGATCATCGCCGACGAGCAGGAAGAGTTCGGTGGCTCGCTGCTCGACTCCCGTGAAAGCCTCGACGGCAAGCCGGCCACTGAATGGGTCGCCAGCGTCATTGCCGAATTGAAAGCCCTGCCGGATGTGGTGCTGCTGCCCCGCGCCACCGTCAACGGCTACCACGACCATAACTTCCTGACCATTCACGAACGCCTGACCGACCACCTGGGTGACCGTGCGCCGATTGGCGTGGTGCGTCAGCGTATCCACCGCGTACGTGCCAAGCGTGTGGTGCTGGCCACCGGTGCGTGCGAGCGTCCGCTGGTGTACGGCAACAACGATGTGCCGGGCAATATGCTCGCAGGTGCGGTGTCTACCTACGTGCGTCGTTATGGCGTGGCACCGGGTAAAAAACTGCTGCTGTCGACCAACAATGACCATGCCTATCGCGTAGCGCTGGATTGGTTCGATGCGGGCCTCACCGTTGTCGCGGTGGCCGATGCGCGCCACAACCCACGCGGTGCACTGGTGGAAGAAGCTCGTGCCAAAGGTATTCGCATCCTCACCGGCAGCGCCGTGATCGAAGCCCGTGGCAGTAAGCACGTCACTGGCGCCCGCGTAGCGGCCATTGATGTTAAAGCGCATAAAGTCACCAGCCCCGGCGAGTGGCTGGACTGCGACCTGGTCGCCAGCTCCGGCGGTTACAGCCCGGTGGTGCACCTGGCCTCGCACCTGGGCGGCAAGCCGACCTGGCGTGAAGATATCCTCGGGTTTGTACCGGGCGAAGCACCGCAAAAGCGCGTGTGCGTCGGTGGCATCAACGGCGTCTACGGCCTTGGCGATTCCCTCGCCGATGGCTTTGAAGGTGGTGTGCGTGCGGCCAGCGAAGCCGGTTTTGCCCCGGTTGAAGGCACGCTGCCAAAAGCCTTGAGCCGTCTTGAAGAGCCAACCCTGGCACTGTTCCAGGTGCCCCACGAAAAAGCCACTGCACGGGCGCCCAAGCAATTTGTCGACCTGCAAAACGACGTGACCGCCGCCGCCATCGAACTGGCCACCCGCGAAGGTTTCGAGTCGGTGGAGCACGTCAAACGCTACACCGCGCTGGGCTTTGGCACCGACCAGGGCAAGCTGGGTAACGTCAACGGCTTGGCCATCGCGGCCCGTTCGCTGAACGTGACCATCCCGCAGATGGGCACCACCATGTTCCGTCCCAACTACACGCCGGTCACGTTCGGCGCCGTAGCGGGCCGTCACTGTGGGCACATTTTCGAACCGGTACGCTACACCGCGCTGCAAGCCTGGCACGTGAAGAACGGCGCCGAGTTTGAAGACGTCGGCCAGTGGAAACGCCCATGGTATTTCCCGCGCAACGGTGAAGACCTGCACGCCGCGGTGAAGCGCGAATGCCTGGCGGTGCGTGACAGCGTCGGCCTGCTGGACGCCTCCACCCTCGGCAAGATCGACATTCAAGGCCCGGATGCCCGCGAGTTCCTCAACCGCATCTACACCAACGCCTGGACCAAGCTCGACGTGGGCAAGGCGCGCTACGGCCTGATGTGCAAGGAAGACGGCATGGTGTTCGATGACGGCGTCACTGCCTGTCTGGCCGACAACCACTTCCTGATGACCACCACCACTGGCGGCGCCGCCCGCGTGCTGCAGTGGCTGGAAATCTACCAGCAGACCGAATGGCCGGACCTCAAGGTGTACTTCACCTCGGTCACCGACCATTGGGCAACCATGACCCTGTCGGGCCCCAACAGCCGCAAGCTGCTCAGTGAAGTCACCGACATCGACCTGGACAAGGACGGCTTCCCGTTCATGACTTGGAAGGAAGGCCTGGTGGGTGGCGTGCCGGCACGGGTGTTCCGTATCTCGTTTACCGGTGAGTTGTCGTATGAGGTCAACGTGCAGGCCGACTACGCCATGGGCGTGCTGGAAAAAATCGTCGAGGCCGGCAAACAGTACAACCTGACCCCGTACGGCACCGAGACCATGCACGTACTGCGCGCCGAGAAGGGCTTCATCATCGTCGGGCAAGACACCGACGGCTCGATGACCCCGGACGACCTGAACATGGGCTGGTGCGTCGGCCGTACCAAGCCGTTCTCGTGGATCGGCTGGCGCGGGATGAACCGTGAAGACTGCGTGCGTGAAGAACGCAAGCAGTTGGTGGGGCTCAAGCCGATTGACCCGAACGTGTGGCTGCCGGAAGGCGCGCAGTTGGTGTTCGATCCGAAGCAGACGATTCCGATGAAGATGGTGGGTCACGTTACCTCAAGTTATGCGCATAACTCCCTGGGCTATTCGTTTGCCATGGGTGTGGTGAAGGGCGGCTTGAAGCGCATCGGCGAGCGGGTGTTCTCGCCGCAAGCGGATGGCAGCGTGATCGAGGCCGAGATTGTGTCTTCGGTGTTCTTTGACCCCAAAGGTGATCGGCAGAACGTCTGACACCTGATCGTTCCCACGCTCTGCGTGGGAATGCATTCCGGGGCGCTCTGCGCCCCAAGGGCGGACGCAGAGCGTCCATGGCGGCATTCCCACGCAGAGCGTGGGAACGATCAACAGAATTCAGAACAGGTGCTTTATGACAGCAGCCAATGTTTACCAACAACGCCCCACTACCGGTGCCAAGGCCGAGTCGTCGCTGCACCATGCCGACCTCGCCAGCCTGGTGGGCAAGGGCCGCAAGAACGCCGGCGTGACCGTGCGTGAAAAGAAACTCCTCGGCCACCTGACTATCCGTGGCGATGGCCACGACGCCGCCTTCGCCGCCGGCGTACACAAGGCCGTCGGTATCGAACTGCCCGGCCCGCTGAGCGTGGTCTTCAAAGGTGAAACCAGCCTTCAGTGGCTCGGCCCGGATGAGTGGCTGTTGATTGTGCCGAGCGGTGAGGAGTTTGCTGCCGAGCAAAACCTGCGCGCCGCCCTGGGCGACCTGCATATCCAGATCGTCAACGTCAGCGGTGGTCAGCAGATTCTTGAGTTGAGCGGCCCTAACGTGCGCGATGTGCTGATGAAGTCCACCAGCTACGACGTGCACCCCAACAACTTCCCGGTGGGCAAGGCCGTAGGCACGGTGTTCGCCAAGTCGCAACTGGTGATCCGTCATACTGCTGAAGACACTTGGGAACTGTTGATCCGTCGCAGCTTCTCGGATTACTGGTGGTTGTGGTTGCAGGATGCCTCGGCTGAATTCGGCCTGAGCGTCCAAGCCTGACATGGCGCTCGCGCTGTCTCCCCCCTTCTGTAGGAGCGAGCTTGCTCGCGAAAAACTCAAAGACGCCGCGTTCATTCAGCATGCACGCATCATCGTTGGCGTTCTTCGCGAGCAAGCTCGCTCCTACAGTAGATAGCGTTGTTTGAGGAGTTATTCGTAATGAGCCGCGCACCCGATACATGGATTTTGACCGCCGACTGCCCCAGCGTGCTCGGCACGGTGGACGCGGTCACCCGCTACCTGTTCGAACAGGGCTGCTACGTCACCGAGCACCATTCGTTTGATGACCGCCTCTCGGGTCGGTTTTTCATTCGTGTTGAGTTCCGGCAGCCTGACGGCTTTGACGAGCAGGCGTTCCGCGACGGCTTGGCGAGCCGTGGTGAAGCTTTTGGCATGATCTTCGAACTGACGGCCCCGAACTACCGGCCCAAAGTGGTGATCATGGTCTCCAAGGCCGATCACTGCCTCAACGACCTGCTGTACCGCCAGCGCATCGGCCAGTTGTCGATGGATGTGGTCGCGGTGGTGTCCAACCACCCTGATCTGAAGCCGTTGGCCGACTGGCACCAGATTCCCTACTACCATTTCCCCCTGGACCCCAACGACAAACCGTCCCAGGAGCGCCAGGTGTGGCAAGTGGTGGAAGACACCGGAGCCGAATTGGTGATCCTTGCGCGCTACATGCAAGTGCTGTCACCAGAGCTGTGCCGCAAGCTGGACGGCAAGGCCATCAACATTCACCACTCGTTGCTGCCGGGCTTCAAGGGCGCCAAGCCGTATCACCAGGCGTACAATAAGGGCGTGAAACTGGTGGGCGCCACGGCGCATTACATCAACAACGATCTGGATGAAGGGCCGATCATCGCCCAGGGCGTGGAGGTGGTGGACCACAGCCATTATCCCGAGGACTTGATTGCCAAGGGCCGGGATATCGAAGGGCTCACGTTGGCGCGGGCGGTGGGGTATCACATTGAGCGGCGGGTGTTTTTGAACGCCAATCGCACCGTCGTTCTTTAGATCGCTATCGCAGGCAAGCCAGCTCCCACAGTGGAACGGGTTCACACCCCCAGAATGTGGGAGCTGGCTTGCCTGCGATGAGGCCCTTACAAGCAACACAAGAAACAGCATCTGTACCCGAGCACTCAATGCGCTGCCCATCCAAGCGGCAACGCAGTTCCATAAAAACAACAGCGAGGTGAAAGCATGTCTGGTAATCGTGGTGTCGTGTATCTCGGCAACGGCAAGGTCGAAGTACAGAAAATCGACTATCCCAAAATGCAGGACCCCCGTGGCAGGAAGATTGAGCACGGCGTCATCCTGCGCGTGGTCTCCACCAACATCTGCGGCTCCGACCAACACATGGTGCGTGGCCGCACCACGGCCCAGACCGGCCTGGTGCTGGGGCATGAAATCACCGGTGAAGTGATCGAGAAGGGCAGCGACGTCGAGAACCTGAAAATCGGTGACCTGGTGTCTGTGCCCTTCAACGTGGCGTGCGGCCGCTGCCGCTCCTGCAAGGAACAACACACCGGCGTCTGCCTGACCGTCAACCCGGCCCGTGCCGGTGGTGCCTACGGCTACGTGGACATGGGCGACTGGACCGGCGGCCAGGCCGAGTACGTGCTGGTGCCGTATGCCGACTTCAACCTGCTGAAACTGCCGGACCGCGACAAGGCCATGGAGAAAATCCGTGACCTGACCTGCCTATCCGACATCCTGCCCACCGGCTATCACGGCGCCGTCACGGCCGGTGTTGGCCCAGGCAGCACCGTATACATCGCTGGCGCCGGCCCGGTGGGCCTGGCTGCTGCGGCCTCCGCTCGTTTGCTGGGTGCAGCGGTGGTGATCATCGGTGACGTCAACTCAATCCGCCTGGCCCACGCCAAGGCCCAGGGTTTTGAAGTGGTCGACCTGTCCACCGACACCCCCCTGCACGAACAGATTGCCGCGTTGCTCGGCGAGCCGGAAGTGGACTGCGCCGTTGATTGCGTGGGCTTTGAAGCACGCGGCCACGGCCACGACGGCGTCAAGGCCGAAGCCCCGGCCACGGTGCTCAACTCGCTGATGGGCGTGGTACGCGTGGCGGGTAAGATCGGTATCCCAGGTCTGTACGTGACCGAAGACCCAGGTGCGGTCGATGCCGCCGCGAAAATGGGCAGCCTGAGCATTCGCTTCGGCTTGGGTTGGGCCAAATCCCACAGCTTCCACACCGGGCAAACACCCGTGATGAAGTACAACCGCCAACTGATGCAGGCGATCATGTGGGACCGTATCAACATTGCCGAGATCGTCGGCGTGCAGGTGATCAGCCTGGATGACGCGCCACGCGGGTATGGCGAGTTCGATGCGGGCGTGCCGAAGAAGTTTGTGATTGATCCGCATAGTTTGTTTAGTGCAGCTTGAGTTCAAGATAAAAGGGCGGCCAACGGCCGCCCTGCTGCATTATTTGAAAGCTAGGACTTTCATAGTGAGGTAACGCGCGTTTAGCGGCTTTGAATTCTCCACGCGACAACCCACGCTGAGAGGTCTGGTAGTCGTATTTATTTAAAAGAGCAACTTGTATGGGTGCAGTACTTGTTGATCGTGCCGGCTGTATTAGTGGTGGTTTCATTTTCCCAAGTGCCAGCATCCGGTTTAGGTAGCTCGCCGACGCGTTTGACCAGTCGGATTCGAGCGTCATCTCCCGCGCCAACATAATCGCATCTGATGTAGGCGACAGTTGTGCCCGGACTTTCTGTTTCATTGGGATCCTCCGATCCCTCTGTACTTGAAATTACCCGTTGCGCCAGTGTGACCCTGTCAAAGTGTAGCCCTGCATTCAGGTAAGACTTCTCAGCGTCGGGTGCGCCGGGCTGATTGGAGCCTTTCCAATTACCAAACTGGTATTTGTAGGTTCCGTTGTCCAAGGAACCAGTGACCTGACTGAGATCTGGACAGCTTTCCGCCGACGCGTAAGTGGCTCCAAATAACGCAGCCAGCGATATAAAACCTGACAGGCAGAACATGCTCAGAGAAGGCTGTTTTTTGAATGTTGAGGGGTTCATCCTTGTTTGCTCCAGTGCTTGAAGGAGTCTCCATCATCAATATTTAATTTGATATGAGCTACTGTGAATGTTGACAGGTTTTTAGATTCATTTTTTATACGGTCTATAATAAAATTGAATAAGTATTCAAAATGTCTGATCGTGTGATGGGCGATTTACAGGTGACGTTGGAGCGGGCAAGCCCGCTCCGACAGTTTGAACCGAGTTTGCGCAGCCGATGATTAGCGAGTGGCCAGTGCCCCTTGATACACCGTAGGCCCGGTTGGCTGCTTACTCACTGAACCACCTTTGGTTTCAGAACTTACCATCAACTCCACCGGTTGTTTGATCGTCTCCTGCTGGCGGGGGTTCAGGCCAATGATGCCTTTGCCATCCTCCGGTAACAGGCCAAGTGACACCGGTGCGCCATCTTTAGGGATCGCCCAGAGTTCAAGGCTTTGGTCCGGTGCTGGCGCCGTGGAGGCAATCGGTTCTACTTCCAGGTAATCCTTGTGGGCCATGATCTGTGCGGCTGGCTGCTGGGTCGTGGTCACCAATGTCGCCGCGGATTTGACGCTGTCCTGGGTGTAGAGCGCGCCGCCGATACCGGCAACCACCACCACGCAGGCGCCGATGAACAGGCGAGGGCGGCTCCAGAACGCAGGCTTGTGCTCAATCACTGGGGGTTGGATCGCAGTCATAAGTCTCTTCTCGACAAATTCTATAGTCAGTTCATGGACCCGCTTATCCTCGATGGGTTCCTGAGGGGCTTTGGAACAACCGACGGGATACCCAGTCCAACGCCTGCTTTACCCCTATATCCAGAGGTTGTTTCGATGAAGATTTCACGCGGTTTTGCCCTGTCCTGCCTGTTGACCGTGGCCGCCGGCCCGGTATTCGCCGCAGGTTTCAGCCTTGGCGATGCAGCCAACGCCATTTCCGGCATGCAGGGTGGCAACAACAAGGCCGCTGCCGCCGCGCCCACGTCGCAGACGGCCGACCTGCTGACGGCCTTGACCTCGCAACTGAACATCACCCCCGAGCAAGCGGTGGGCGGCACGGGCGCTATGCTGGGCCTGGCCAAGAACAAATTGAGCGGCAATGACTTCTCGCAGCTGAGTAACAGTGTGCCGGGCCTCGACAAGCTGTCGGGTAATAACGCATTGGGCAGCCTCGGTGCCTTGAGCGGGATGCTCGGCCAAACCGGCGGCAGCAAGACCAGCGGCCTGGACGGCCTGTTGGGCAACGTGAAAAGCACCAATGACTTGAACACCGCCTTCAGCGCCTTGGGCATGGACAGCGGCATGGTCGGTCAGTTTGCCCCGGTGATCCTGAAATACCTCGGCGGCGAGGGCGCCAGCAGCTCCGTACTGGGTAAATTGGCTCAGGCTTGGGGCACCGGCAGCTAAGGCTCTTCGCGCAGTTGTTCGATGCGCGCATCCTTTTCCATCCAGAGCTGGTTGACCCAGTTCTGGACGGTCTGGCGAAAGGCCGGATCATTCTCGTAATCCCCTTGCCACAACGCCGAGTCCAGCTCGCGGGTGCGGATATCCACGATCACCTTCGGCACCGCGCCGCTGATCAAGTCCCAGAACCCCGGAATCTTTTGCTGCGGGTACACCACGGTCACGTCGAGGATCGCGTCCAACTGTTCGCCCATCGCCGCCAGCACAAAGGCCACACCGCCCGCCTTGGGCTTGAGCAACCGGTTATACGGTGAAGCCTGTTGCGTGCGCTTGGCCTCGTTGAACCGCGTGCCCTCCAGGTAATTGACCACGGTGACCGGCTGGCGTTTGAACAGCTCGCACGCTTGCTTGGTGATCTTCAAATCCTGCCCCGCCAGCTCCGGGTGCTTGGCCAGGAACGCCTTGGTGTAGCGCTTCATGAAGGGGTAATCCAGCGCCCACCAGGCCAGGCCGAGGAAGGGCACCCAGATCAGTTCTTTTTTCAGGAAGAACTTGAAGAACGGTGTGCGCCGGTTCAATGCCTGGATCAGTGCGGGAATGTCGACCCAGGATTGGTGGTTGCTGATCACCAGGTAAGAGGTATCGCCGCGCAGGTCCTCGCCACCGCGAATATCCCATTGGGTGGGGATGCACGCGGCGAAGATCAGCTTGTCGATCTCGGCCCAGGTCTCGGCGATCCACATCACCGCCCATGAGGCATAGTCACGCGAGCGCCCTGGCGCCACCAGCTTGAGCAGGGCGAAGGCCATCAAGGGGCCGATCAGGATCAGCGTGTTGAGTAACAGCAGCAGTGTAACCAGACAGCCGGTGAGCAGGCGGCGCATAAGCAACTCTTGGAATTCTGTGGGCGGGCCATGATAAGCAAGGTGAGTCTAGAGGCCAAATCGCAAAATGCCCGACGAATGTTTCACACTGTGCGCGATATGCTCGGTCATCCAACTAAGTGCTGTGTTTGCGGTCTAGACTCCGCCCACTTCTTTCGAGGAAATCCTGCCGTGAAATTACTCCTTGCCGCGTTCGCCCTGGTTGCCGTACCTGTCATGGCGGCCGAGCCGACCCTTTACGGTCGCTACGAATACATCCAGTTGCCGGAGATCGGCCAGACGTTCAAGGCCAAGATGGACACCGGCGCACTGACCGCCTCGCTGTCGGCGCGTGACATCGAAACCTTCAAGCGCGACGGCGATGACTGGGTGCGCTTCCGCCTCGGCGGTGAGGACGCCGGTAACAAGGTGTATGAGCATAAGGTGTCGCGCATCAGCAAGATCAAGAGCCGCGCCGACGAAGATGATGACAAGGACGAAGCCAGCGTGGCCAAGCGCCCGGTGATCGACCTGGAAATGTGCCTGGGCGACGTCAAGCGCACCGTCGAGGTCAACCTCACTGACCGCAGCAGTTTCAACTACCCACTGTTGATCGGCGCCAAGGCCCTGCGTGAGTTTGGTGCTGCGGTGAACCCGGCGCGTCGTTACACTGCCGACAAACCGGACTGCTGATTGAACCCATGCCGCACATCCTGATTGTCGAAGACGAAGCGGCAATAGCCGACACGCTGATCTTTGCCCTGCAAGGCGAAGGCTTCACCACTACCTGGCTGACGCTCGGCCAGGCCGCGCTGGAACATCAGCGCCAGACCCCGGCCGACCTGGTCATCCTCGACATCGGCCTGCCGGACATCACCGGCTTTGAAACCTGCAAACAATTGCGCCGGTTCAGCGAAGTGCCGGTGATGTTCCTCAGTGCCCGGGATGCCGAGATCGACCGGGTGGTGGGGCTGGAGATCGGCGCCGACGATTATGTGGTCAAGCCTTTCAGCCCACGGGAAGTGGCGGCGCGGGTCAGGGCGATTCTCAAGCGGGTCGGCCCGGGTGTGGCGCCAACCCTGTTCCAAGTGGATCTGGAGCGCATGCAGATTCTCTATCGCGGCCAACCCTTGAGCCTCACGCGTCATGAGTTCCGCCTGCTGCAAAGCCTGCTGGAACAACCCGAGCGCGTGTTCAGCCGCGAGCAACTGCTGGACGCGGTGGGCGTACCCTTTGATGCCGGTTACGAGCGCAATATCGACAGCCATATCAAAAGCCTGCGCAGCAAGCTTCGGAGTGTGGCGGCGGACGCCGAGCCGATCCAGACCCATCGTGGCCTTGGCTATAGCTACAGCCCGAGCCACAGCTGATGCGCCTGGGGCTGCGGATTTTCCTGGTGTATGCGCTGTTTATCGGCCTGACCGGCTACTTCGTGCTCAACACCGTGATGAAGGAAATCCGCCCCGGCGTGCGCCAGTCCACCGAAGAAACCCTGGTGGACACCGCTAACCTGTTGGCCGAGATCCTGCGCGAGGACGTGAAGAACGGCACCCTCGGCCAGAGTCATTGGCCAGCGCTGCTCAAGGCCTATGGCAACCGTCAACCGGGTGCGGTGATCTGGGGGCTGCCGAAAAACCAGGTCAACCATCGCATCTACGTGACTGACGCCAAGGGCAGGGTATTGCTCGACTCCAGCGGTGAAGCGGTGGGCCAGGACTATTCGAAATGGAACGACGTGTACCTGACCCTGCGTGGCGAATACGGCGCGCGCTCCACCCGCAGCGATGTGGACGACCCGACTTCATCAGTGATGCACGTGGGGGCGCCGATTCGCGATAACGGCCAGATCATCGGCGTGGTCACCGTGGCCAAGCCCAACAGCTCGTTGCAACCCTACGTGGATCGCACCGAGCGGCGCCTGCTGTGGTACGGCGCCGGGCTGGTCACCCTGGGGCTGCTGCTGGGCGCGCTATTGTCGTGGTGGCTGACGGTGGCCCTCAGACGCCTTACCGCCTATGCCGAAGCCGTGAGCGAGGGCCGCCGCGCCGAGTTGCCGCATTATCGCGGCGGCGAGCTCAAGCAGTTATCCACCGCCGTGGAACACATGCGCACGCAGCTGGAAGGCAAGGCTTACGTAGAGCGCTACGTGCATACCCTGACCCATGAATTGAAAAGCCCGTTGGCGGCGATTCGCGGCGCGGCGGAGTTGTTGCAGGGCGATATGAGCCGCGAGCAGCAGCAGCGGTTTGTCGGCAATATCGACAGCGAAAGCGCGCGCCTGCAGCAGTTGATCGAACGCCTGTTGAACCTGGCCCAGGTGGAGCAGCGCCAGGGTCTGGAAGAGCAGTCGAGCATTCCTTTGGCCGCGCTGGTTGAGGATGTGCTCAAGGCTCAATGTGCGCGGATCGAAGGCGCCGGCTTGCACGTCGAGCAGGCCATCGCCGCCGATCTGCGGGTGTTTGGCGAACCCTTCCTGCTGCGCCAGGCTTTGGGTAACCTGCTGGACAATGCCCTGGATTTCACCCCGCCCGGCGGCACGCTGAGGTTCAGCGCCCAGGTGCGGCATCACGAGGTGCAGGTCAGCCTGTTCAACCAGGCCGAGGCGATTCCCGATTACGCCTTGCCGCGCCTGAGCGAGCGCTTCTACTCGCTGCCGCGCCCGGCCAGTGGGCGCAAAAGTACGGGCCTGGGGCTCAACTTTGTCGAAGAAGTGATGAAGCTGCACGGCGGCACCCTGCAGATCGGCAACGTACCCGGCGGCGTGCAAGCGGTGCTGCATCTCCACACAGTCTCCACATTGCCCACATAAATCCCCCATACCGGCTGGGCAGACTCTCCCCATCAAAACAGGGAGAGACCCATGAACCGCAACCTGCTTTTCAAATTGGGCGCGATTGCGCTGCTGATCCTGCTGTTGCTGATTCCATTGTTGATGATCAACGGCATCATCAGCGACCGTCAGCAACTGCGCGACGGCGTATTGATGGACATTGCCAGAAGCTCAAGCTTTGCCCAGCGCCTCACCGGGCCGGTGATGGTGGTGCCGTATCGCAAGACCGTGCGTGAGTGGAAGCTCAATGAAAAGCTCAACAAGCGCTACGAAGAAACCCGTGAAGAACGCGGCCGTCTGTATTTCCTGCCGGATCGTTTTGAGCTCGACGGCAAGGTGCAAACCGAACTGCGCTCGCGGGGGATCTACCAGGCGCGGTTGTTCCACGCCGACAACCGTATCAGCGGGCGTTTCGAGTTGCCTGCGCAGTTGGGGATCACCGAAGACTTTGCAGACTACCGCTTTGAACCGGCGTTTCTGGCGGTGGGCATCAGTGATATTCGCGGCATTGAAAACGCGCTGAAGCTGGAACTGGGTGAGCAGCGGCTGGAGTTCTCGCCGGGTTCCCAAGTCGATTGGCTGGGCGAGGGTGTGCATGTGACGTTGCCCGAGCAAGACAGCAAGAAACCCGCCGTGGTGGAGTTCGCCTTCGACCTGCGCCTGCAAGGCACCGAGCAACTGCAAGTGGTGCCCGTGGGCAAGACCAGCCAGGTGTCACTGGCGTCCAACTGGCCGCACCCGAGCTTTATCGGCAACTTCCTGCCGGCTCAACGTGAGGTCACCGACCAGGGTTTCAGCGCCAATTGGCAGACGACATTCTTCTCCACCAATCTGGAACAAGCCCTGCAGAACTGCCTGGACGGGCAAGGCTGTGAAAACTTCAGCAACCGCAGCTTTGGCGTGAACTTCATCGACCCGGTAGACCAGTACCTCAAGAGCGACCGGGCGATTAAATATGCGCTGTTGTTTATCGCGCTGACCTTTGCTGGCTTCTTCCTGTTCGAGGTGCTCAAGAGTTTGGCGGTGCACCCGATCCAGTACGCTTTGGTGGGCGTCGCGCTGGCGTTCTTCTACCTGCTGCTGTTGTCCTTGTCCGAGCATCTGGGCTTTGCCCTGGCCTACCTGATATCCGCCAGCGCCTGTGTGGTGTTGATCGGCTTCTACGTGTGCCATGTGCTGCGCAGCGTTGCCCACGGCCTGGGGTTTTCGGCCGGGCTGGCGGCGTTGTATGGCTTGCTGTACGGGTTGCTCAGTGCCGAGGATTACGCGCTGTTGATGGGCTCGCTGTTGCTGTTTGGCCTGTTGGGCACAGTGATGGTGCTGACACGCAAGCTGGATTGGTACGGCGTGGGTAAACGCAAGGTGGAGCAAGGGCAATGATCGGACTGCGCGAAGACCAGCAGATGAAGGCGAAGATGGTCAACTTCCTCAATCACACCGCCTCACACTGTAGGAGCGAGCTTGCTCGCGAAGAACGCCAAGACACCACGTTTAACCAGACTACCCGCGTTATCGTTGACGATTTTCGCGAGCAAGCTCGCTCCTACAGGGGCGGCTGAGTCTGCTGCATCGAAGGCCGCAGGCTGACCTCGGCGTACCAGGCGGCAAGCTTGGGGTTGTCCGAGCGCCACTGCATATCCGGATGACGAAAGTCGATATAACCCAGTGCACAGGCCACACTGATGGTGGCGATGTCGAAGTGGCTGGCCAGTTCGGCAATGGCGTCTCGCTCCAGCTCGGCGAGGGCGCGGCGGATCTTGTTGCGCTGTTCATCCAGCCAGGGCGCCCAGTGTTTTTCTGGCGGGCGCATGGCGGTCTCGTAACGCACCAGCACGGCGGCATCCATGATGCCGTCAGCCATCGAGGCCAGGGTCAGGCGCCGCCAGCGGGCCGAGCCGTCGCGGGGGATCAGCGGGTTGCCGACATGCTGGTGGTCGAAGTAATCGAGGATCACCCGGCTGTCGTGCAATACCGAACCGTCGGCCAGGCGCAGGGCCGGGATCTTGCCGGTGGGGTTGCCTTGCACCACATCGGCGTCCGGGGTGATGGGCGTGGGCATGCAAGCGTGCAGGGCCACGCGGTCTTGTTGGCCGGTCTCGATCAGCAGCACACGGACTTTGCGCACGAAGGGTGACGCTGGGTTGTGGAACAAGGTCATGCTGGGCGCGGACATGGGCATTCCTCGAGGTGAATTGTGGCTAGCCTAGAGGGTTGTGCGGTGCCTGGCGAGGGGGCCACGTTGTTTTTGCGGCCTCATCGCAGGCAAGCCAGCTCCCACATTGGACGGCGTTCACAGGTCAAAATGTGGGAGCTGGCTTGCCTGCGATAGCGACCTCAGCCGCGCCGCTTAACCAACCCCCATACACCCATCATTGCCGGTATCCCGAGCCCGATCCAACTCAACGAATCCCACCACCCATCCCCCAGCAGCGCCGCAAACAACCCGGCGGCACTGAGCAGGCCAATCCCCAGTGGTATGGCAAACACCTTCCAGAAATTCGACTGCCGCGGCTTCATACCTTGGCCGCCTTGCGCCGCACGACCCATAAGTAAATGCCGCTCACCAGCACGATGATGGTCAACACATCCAGCACCGCCCACAGGACTTTCATCGGCATGCCGCCGTAATCACCAAAATGCAGGGGTTGGGACATGCCCATGGCGTCCATGTACCACGGCCGTTCGGCGATGGCAGTGACGGCCAGGGTGCTGGCGTCGATCAGGACCGGTGTCAGCAAATGGGAGGTCAGGTGCGTGCTGCCTTTCATGAACACAGCGTAGTGATGTTCGCTGGAGAAGCGTGTGCCGGGGAAGGCGATAAAGTCTGGCTCCATACCCGGTGCGGCCTTGGCGGCAATGCTCAACAGCTCGGTGGCGGGTGCGCGCTGGGTCAGCGGCGGGGCGTTCTTGTAGGGTTCGATCATGGCGCTGAGGCTGTCCTCGCGCCACGCCGCGATGATCAGGTCGGCGCAGGCGCTGATCACGCCAGTCACACCCACCACCAGCGCCCAGGTCAGGGTGACCACGCCGATCAGGTTGTGCAGGTCGAGCCAGCGCAGGCGGGTGGACTTATCCTGGCGCACGGTGGCGAACTTCAAGCGGCGCATGAACGGCAGGTACAACACCGTGCCCGAGATAATCGCCAGTACAAACAGAATGCCCATGAACGCCAGCAGCAACTTGCCCGGCAGCCCGGCAAACATATCCACATGCAGGCGCAGCAGGAACAGGGTGAAGCCCCCATTGGCAGACGGCATTTCGACGGTTTCGCCAGTGCGGGCATCGAGCATGAAGGTGTGCGACGAGTTCGGCTCCGTGCCGGCTGTGGCCGCCATGATCGCGATCACGCCGTTGTTGTCGTCTTCGTCCCAGGCCAGGTACTGCATGGCCTCGCCGGGGCGATGGGCCTGGGCTTTAGCCACAAGCTGCTCAAGGTTGAGCCGGGGCGTATCGGCGGGCATCTGCGCCAGTTCGGGCTCATTGCCCAGCAGGTGGTCGATCTCGTGGTGAAACACCAACGGCAGGCCGGTGAGGGCGAGCAGCAGCAGGAATACGGTGCAGATCAGGCTGGTCCAGGTGTGGATGAAGGACCAGCGGCGGATGGTTTTGCTTTTCATTGTCTAGCCTTCAGATGCACCAAAGCCGCCCTGTGGGGCGGCCTGGTGGTTAGCTCAGCTGATTACCACTGGTAGGTGGCGCTGGCGACTACGCTGCGTTGGTCGCCGAAGTAGCAATAGGAGCCATCGCAGGTGGAAATGTAGTCTTTGTTGAACAGGTTGGTCGCGTTCACTTTCACCGACGCGCCCTTGAGGCTGTTGTCCAGGCGACCGAGGTCGTAATGCACCGCGCCGTCGAACACGGTGTAGGCGTCGGCCTTGCCGGCCCAGGTATTGGCTTGGTCGCCATAGGTATTGCCGGTATAGCGTGCGCCGAAGCCGATACCGAAACCGTCGAGCGCGCCGGTGTGCCAGGTGTAGTCGGTCCACAAGGACGCTTGTTGGTTAGGCATCAGTTGCAGGCGGTTGCCTTTGAACTCGCCTTTTTGCACTTCGGATTTGGCCAACGTGTAGGCAGCGATCACTTTGAGGTTCTCGGTCACGTCAGATACGGCTTCCAGCTCCAGGCCTTTGACTTTCACTACGCCGGTCTGGTCGGTGACAGAAACACCACCGGACTGGAAGCTGCTGACCAGAACGTTCTTCTGGGTCAGGTCATACAGCGCGGCACTGAGTAGCGTGTTCGAACCCGGCGGTTGGTACTTGATCCCCAATTCCCACTGCTTGCCTTCGGTGGGCTTATAGGATTCTGTAGGAGAGGCGCTGGCGTTGCTCGCCGGCTGGAAAGATTCGGCGTAGGAGATATACGGTACGAAGCCCGAGTCGAACACATAGCTCAGTGCCGCGTTACCGCTGAAATTCTTGCTGCGGTCAGTATTGGTCGCGTCGTTTTTGTTGAGGTACGTAGTGCCTTGGTGCACCCAGTCTTCACGGCCACCCAGGGTCAAGCGCCAGTTATCAAGAGCCATCTGGTCTTGGACGTAGAGGCCGGTCTGGACGGTTTTCTGATTGTAGTCGTAGAAAGCGCCGGAGCGTGCGGGGCGTTCAACTGGCGTGGTGTTGACCGGGTTGAAGATGTTGACTCGTCCGGCCTGCCCGTAAATCGACAGGTACGAGGTATCGGTACGCTGGTGGTCAAGCCCGAGTAGAAGGGTGTGGGTGACGTCGCCGGTGGAGAAGTCGGCCTGAAAGTTGTTATCTACCGCCAATTGTCCGATGTTCTCGTCCACGTTGGTCGAAGAACGGTCCATATTGCCTTCGGCGTCGACCGGTGCCCAGGCAAAGGCGCCCACGGTCAATTGTTGGAACGACAATTCTGATTTGGTGTAACGCAGATTCTGTTTGAACTGCCAGGTATCGTTGAAGCGGTGCTCGAATGCGTAGCCGAGTGCGTAATAGGTACGGTCGTAGAACTCGTAGTCCGGATCGCCCAGGTTTTTATGATGCGAAACGTCACCCAGTGGCGACTTGATCTTGGTGCCGACTATCGGCAGGAACTGGCTGGTCGCCCCGGTATCGTCGCGGGTGAACTGCGACAGCAAGGTCAACTTGGTATCGGTGTCGATATTCCAGGTCAAGCTCGGTGCGATGTTGTACCGCTTGTTGTCGATGTGATCGACCTGGGTACCGGCATCGCGCACCACGCCGCCAACGCTGTAGAGAAACTGGCCCTCATCATCGATCTTGCCAGTGCTTTCGAAATTGATCTGGCGGTGGTTGTCACTGCCGTATTGCACCTGGATAGCACTGCTCTGTTCGGCGCTGGGACGGCGGCTGACCATGTCCAGCAAGCCACCAGGTGGAGTTTGACCATAAACCGATGAAGCCGGGCCGCGCAGCAGGGCGAGGCGATCGAGGTTCCAGGTTTCGGCTTTTGGGTTGGCGTACACGCCACGGGGCAGTGGCAGGCCATCAAGGAATTGCGTCGGCTCGAAGCCGCGCACACGCATCCAGTCGTAACGGGTGTCGCTGCCGTAGCTGGCGGACACGATGCCGGGCATGTACTTGACCGCGTCGTCGAGGTTCTGCACGTTACGGTCCTGCATCTGCTCGCGGGTGGCAACCGAGATCGAGCGTGGTGCCTCAACCAGCGCGGTATCGGTTTTGGTGCCGGCGGCGGTGCGCTTTGCTACATATCCCTCCACCGGCCCCCAAGCGCTTTCATAGCTGCCTTGGCCGGTGATGTTGGTGGTCGGCAAGGCGACGACGCCCTCCGGAACCGGCATCAGGGTGTAAGTGCCCGCACTGCTTTGCTCCAACTGCAACCCCGTCCCCCGCAAGGCCTCACGCAACGCGCCCTGCGCATCGAACTGGCCTTTGACCGGTGCCGAGGTCTTGCCGGCGGCGAGTGCGGGGTTGAGGGTCAGCGCCAGGCCGCCCTGGCTGGCGATCTGGTTCAGGGTGGTGGCCAGGGGCGCAGCGGGCAGGTTATAGGCGCGCACGCTGGAGGCTTGTTCGGCGGCATACAGCGTGGTGCTGGCCAGCGGGGCGCTGAGGGCGATCGCCACGGCTAACAGGCTGGGGCGCAACAAGGTGTCTAGCGTGCGGGACATAAGGGCGGCTCCTGAATGGAAATATTTCTCAATTGCCTAGGTGCCGAGCGAGAATCGAAAAGTGATAGGGGTGAGTGAAAATATTTTTCGCAGGTGCGCTTGAGGGCCTCATCGCAGGCAAGCCAGCTCCTACAGTTGAAGGTGTTCGCAATTCGAAATGTGGGAGCTGGCTTGCCTGCGATAGCAATCGCCCAGGCGCTGCAGGACCTAAGGCTTACCCTTGACGGTCACCCACCACGGCGTGTGCTGCTCGATCTGCACCGGCAAAGTCGGCAACAGCGCATTCAATGCCAACGTGGTGTCATGCAGCGGGAAACTGCCGGTGATGCGCAGGTCGGCCACGTTGTTATCCACCCCCAGGTAGCCGGTGCGATAGCGCGCCAACTCCTCGATCACATCCCCCAGCCGAGCGTTGTCCACTACCAGCATGCCGCGCGTCCAGGCATCGGTGGCCGGGGTGACGGCCAGCAACGGGCCAAGGCCGTCGCTGCGCATCAGCACCTGCTGGCCCGCCTTGAACACCTGTTCGTGGTGCAACGCCTCGGGCTGGGCGGCCACGGCTGACTGCAACACACTCAGGCGCGTAGCGTCGTCTTCGCGCTTGACGATAAACCGAGTACCCAGCGCCCGCAGGCTGCCATCGCGGGTTTGCACGTAGAAAGGGCGTGAATCGTCGTGGCCGGTTTCGACGAGAATTTCGCCTGCCTGCAACACGATCAAGCGGCGTGTTTCGTCGAAGCGCACATCAATGGCGCTGTGGGTGTTGAGGTTGATCCGCGTGCCGTCCGCCAGCTTCAGCGTGCGCTGTTCACCGGTGGCGGTGCGCTGGTCGGCCAGCCAATAGTGAATAGGCACGTAACGCTCACCGGCAAACAGCGCCAGGCCGCACACCAGCACGATACTGGCCAGGCCCCGGCCCAGTTTGCGCACGCGTTGGCGGATGCCGTGGCGCGATTGCAGCAACGCCGCCCGGGCCGGGCCCGAGGCCACGCTGAAACGCTGGTCGAGCATGCCCAACTGGCGCCAGGCGCGCGCATGTTCCTCATCGCTGGCCAGCCACTTGCTGAACTCTTCCTGTTCCACCGCGTTGCCGTTGCCCGAGTCGAGGGACAGTTGCCAGGCAATCGCGGCATCCAGCACGCGCGACGACACCGGTTTGGAGCCGATGGCGGTCACGACGGCTCGCCATACAGTGCGATGTAGCACTGGCGAATGCCCTGGGCCAGGTATTGGCGCACGCGGGGCACTGACACGCCCAGGCGCTGGGCGATTTCGGCGTGGCCCAGGCCGTCGAGGCGGTTATAGAGGAACGCGGCGCGGGCCTTGCTAGACAATTTGCCGAGCAGGCGGTCGATGGCCTTGAGGTCTTCGAGGATCAGTTGCTGGGCTTCCGGCGAAGGCTGTTCGCTTTCCGGGATCAGCATCAATTCGGTGAGGTAGGCCTGCTCCAAAGCTGCACGACGGAAGTAGTCGAACAGCAATCCCTTGGCGATCGCCACCAGGAACGCCCGCGGTTCGCGGGGCTCGCGCAACTCATCACGGCCCAGCAGGCGCATGAAGGTGTCCTGGCTCAGGTCTTCGGCACGGCTCGGGCACGCCACGTTACGTCGCAGCCAAGCCAACAGCCAGCCACGGTGGTCGCGATATAACGCACCAACAAGCTCACTGCGTGGGGTCTGGACCGACGACAAGGCATCACCGAATAAACAAGAGGTTTAAACTAACGAGAATTATTCGCGATTGTCGCAGAGGCGTGGAGTGGGCGCAATTGGCGTCTGTCGGGAGATCGTTCCCACGCTCTGCGTGGGAATGCATCCTGCGATGCTCCGCGTCGGGCGCGAAGCGTTAAAGGGAAGGCGCCTGTTTGCGCCGTTTCCATTGGGCCAAACGCGCTTGCAGCGCCTGGGGCGTGTCGATCTGTTGCTGTCGCGCACGGCTGAACAGGATCAGCATCAGCTCCGCCGTCGCCAATGCATCGGCGCTGGCGTGATGGCGTTCGCCGGCCTGTAGCCTGAAGTGGTTGAGCCAATCATCCAGCCCGGCCTCGCGAATATGCGCCTCGGGGCACAACAACGGGGCCAGGTCAGCCACATCCAGGAATGGATGGGCCAGGCGATACCCCAGGCTGTCCTTGAGCGCCCGGCACAGCATGTGTTGATCAAACGGCGCATGAAAAGCCAGCAGAGGGCTGTCGCCCACGAACGCCATGAAATCCAGCAACGCTTCGGCCGGGTCGCTGCCGGCGGCGATTGCACTGGGCCCCAGCCCGTGGATCAGCACACTGGGGCTGAGCTTGGTGTCGGTGCGTTGCAGCGTGCGTTCGAACAGCTGGGAAAAATCCACCGCACCGTCTTCGATGACCACGGCGCCGATCGACAGCACCTGGTCGCGGTGAAGGTTCAGGCCGCTGGTTTCCAGGTCCACCACCACCCAGCGCTGGCTGCGCATTGGGCCGTTGCCCAGTTCGGCGGGCGTGGGTAACTGCTCCAGGCGCTGCTGTTGCGCAGCGTTGAGCCCAGGCTTTTTGGCGCGCAGCCAGCCAAACAAACTCACAGCTGATACCGCAAGCTCAGGCTGCTTTGCAGGCGTTGGGCCTGGCGCAGAGACTCACGCAGGATGCGCCTGTCCAGGTGGTTGAGGCTGTCGGGGTCGACGCGGTTGGAATAGGGCAGGTTCTCGCGGGTCTGCAATTGATGCTGCTGCATGCGGGTCTGCTGGATAAAGTGGTAGGCCTCTTCATAGGCGGCGCCATCCAGGGGTTCGATCACGGCCTTGTCCACCAATTGGCGCAGGCGTTCCAGGGTGTTGTTGGCGTGGATGCCATTGGCCAGGGCCAACAGGCGCGCGCCGTCTACAAAGGGCGTGAGGCCCTGCACCTTGAGGTCGAGGGTGGCTTTTTCGCCATTTTTGCGGGTCAGCACGAACTCGCGGAAACGCCCCACCGGCGGGCGTCGCAGCAGCGCATTTTCGGCCAGCATCCGCTGGAACAAGCGGTTATCCGCCACCTGGTCGAGAATGCCCTGGCGCAGTTGCTCGCAACCGCGCTCGTCGCCCCACACCACGCGCAAGTCAAAATAGATGCTTGAGCCCAGCAGGTTTTCTGGCGTCGCCTCACGAATGAACGCGCCGAAGCGCCGCGCCCACTCCACGCGAGACAAGCACAGCTCGGGGTTGCCGGCCATGATATTGCCCTTACATAGGCTGAAGCCGCACAGCGCCAGGCTTTGGTTGATGTGCTGCGCCAGGGGCAACAAGCGGCCACGAAAGTCGGCGGCTTCGACGGCGTCCTTGGCCGCGAACAGGATGCCGTTGTCCTGGTCGGTGTACAGCGTTTGTTCGCGACGGCCTTCGCTGCCAAAACACAGCCAACTGAAAGGCACGCCGGGGTCGCCTTTTTCCGCGAGGGTCAGCTCGATCACCCGGCACACGGTGTGGTCGTTGAGCAGCGTGATGATGTGGGTGATCTGGGTGGATGAGGCGCCATGGGCGAGCATGCGCTCCACCAACTGGCCGATTTCACCGCGAATCGCCACCAGGTTTTCCACCCGGGGTGCATTGCGGATGGTGCGGGCCAGGTGCACCAGGTCCACACGCTGCAAGGAGAACAAGTCACGCTCGGAGACCACGCCACACAGGCGCTGGTCTTGCACCAGGCACACGTGGGCGATATGCCGCTCGGTCATGGCGATGGCCGCATCGAAAGCGCTGTGTTCCGGGCTCAAGTAAAACGGTGCCTGGGTCATGTGCCCGGCAATGCTCTGGCTGAAGTCGCTGGTGCCATCGGCGACCACCTGGCGCAGATCTCGCAGGGTGAAGATGCCCAGGGGCGCCTTGTATTCGTTGACGATCACAATGCTGCCGACCTGCTGTTCGTGCATCAAAGTCACTGCTTCGCGCAACGGCGTGTGCGAGCTGCAGGTGACCGGGTGGCGCATGGCCAATTCACCCAGGCGGGTATTCAAGGAGTATTGGGTGCCGAGGGTTTCCACGGCTTTTTGCTGTACCTGCTGGTTGACCTGGTCGAGCAAGCTGCTGACCCCGCGCAAGGCGAAATCACGAAACGGGCTAGACAGGGCGAACAGCTTGATAAAGGCCGGTTTGTTCAATTGCAGGCAAAAGGTGTCTTCAGCGGCTTTGTGTTCTGTGCGGGTCGCGCGTTCACCCAGCAAGGCGGCGAGGGGGAAGCATTCGCCGGTGGCGATTTCAAAGGTGGTGTCCGCCGAGTCTGGGCGCTCGCCCACGACCCGCCCCTGTTTGACGATATAAAAATGCTCGACCGGGCCGCCCGACGGTTTGAGGATGCTGTCGCCAGGGCCGTAGAAACGCAGCTGGCACTGTTCCACCAGGAAGGCCAGGTGCGCCTGCTCCATCTGATTGAACGGCGGGAAGCGTTGCAGGAATTGCAGGGTGCCGTGGATGTTCTGCAACACCGCGGTTTTACCCGCCTGTGCGAATGCATCAGCTTTACTCATAACAGTGACCGCAGTGTTTTTGTCGTTATCGTGCTGCATGGTCGACTCCTGCGCGGTGGGTGCCCATTGGACGTAAGTCTAGGTCGAGGAATACCGCGCAAAACTAGGGAAAAACCTTACATGACAATCGTCCAAAACCCGTAGAAAGCCCACTAGGCAAACTTTCCGACGAAGTGCACATTGTTCGCCCTTCCGCAGATGTCTGACGAGTGTGCTGGGAGATTGATGAGAACTGCTGAGAAACGTATGTCCGACCACGATATTTTGAGTGATGCCGAGCGCGAGGCGCTGAGCGCCGTGATGCTGGAGCCCGACTTACCCCCCCAACGCGTATTGATCGTGGACGACGACAAGGACGCGCGTGAACTGTTGGCGGAAATCCTTGGGCTCGACGGTATTCGCTGCATGACAGCCGAAAGTGGCGAGGCAGCGTGGGAGTTGTTGAAGACGCACAGTTCCATCGGTTTGTTGATCACCGACCTGCGCATGGCGCCCAGCAATGGCCTGGAATTGATCCGCCAAGTGCGTGAGTCCACCCGTGCGGCGTTGCCGATCATCATCATGTCGGGGGACGCGGAAGCGCCGGATGTGATTGATGCGATGCATTTGAGCGTGGTGGATTTCTTGCTCAAGCCGATTGATAGCGTGAAGTTGGCGAAGTTGGTGAAGCGGGAGTTAGGGATGGTGCCCTGAGTGTGGGGTGACTGGCCTGGCCTCTTCGCGGGCAAGCCCGGCTCCCACATTTGAAATGCATTCCCCTGTGGGAGCTGGCTTGCCTGCGATTCAGGCAACGCGGTCTAACTGACACTGATAAAAAAGCCCTGATCTTTCGATCAGGGCTTTTTTCATTTACAGGCCGTTCTTGGCCTTGAACTCCCGACGCCTGCGGTGCAACACAGGCTCGGTATAGCCATTAGGCTGCTTGGTCCCTTCAATCACCAACTCCACCGCTGCCTGGAACGCGATATTGCTGTCGAAATCCGGAGCCAATGGGCGGTACAACGCATCCCCGGCATTCTGGCGGTCTACCACCGGCGCCATGCGCTTGAGGCTTTCCATCACTTGAGTTTCGTTGACGATGCCGTGGCGCAGCCAGTTGGCGATGTGCTGGCTGGAAATACGCAGGGTGGCGCGGTCTTCCATCAGCCCGACATCATTGATGTCCGGCACCTTGGAGCAGCCCACACCCTGGTCGATCCAGCGCACTACATAGCCGAGGATGCCCTGGGCGTTGTTGTCCAGTTCGTTGCGGATCTCTTCTTCGGACCAATCGGTGTTGCTGGCCAAAGGAATGGTGAGGATATCGTCCACCGAGGCGCGCTCGCGCTTGGCCAGTTCGGCCTGGCGGGCAAACACATCGACCTTGTGATAGTGCAACGCATGCAAGGCCGCGGCGGTCGGCGACGGTACCCAGGCGGTGTTGGCGCCGGCCAGTGGGTGAGCGATTTTCTGCTCGAGCATCGCCGCCATCAGGTCGGGCATGGCCCACATGCCTTTACCGATCTGTGCACGACCTTGCAGGCCGGTGCTCAGGCCGATATCGACGTTCCAGTTCTCATAGGCGCCGATCCATTTTTCCGCCTTCATGGCCGCCTTGCGCACCATCGCGCCGGCTTCCATGGAGGTGTGGATTTCATCGCCAGTGCGGTCGAGGAAACCGGTGTTGATAAACACCACACGCTCGCTGGCCGCCTTGATACAGGCCTTGAGGTTGACCGTGGTGCGGCGCTCCTCGTCCATGATCCCGACTTTGAGGGTATTGCGCGCCAGGTTCAGCACCTCTTCGATGCGACCGAACAGTTCGTTGGTGAACGCGGCTTCTTCCGGGCCGTGCATCTTCGGTTTCACGATGTACACAGAACCGGTACGGCTGTTCTTGCGGGTGTTGTTGCCGTTGAGGCTGTGGATCGCCGCCAGGCTGGTGATCAGGCCGTCGAGGATGCCTTCGGGCACTTCGTTGCCGTCTTTATCCAGGATCGCGTCGATGGTCATCAAGTGGCCAACGTTGCGCACGAACAACAGCGAACGGCCGTGCAGGGTCACGTCGCTGCCATCCACGCCGGTGTAGACGCGGTCAGGGTTCATGGTGCGGGTGAAGGTCTGGCCGCCCTTGGCCACTTCTTCGGCCAGGTCGCCCTTCATCAGGCCGAGCCAGTTGCGGTAGATCACCACTTTGTCATCGGCGTCCACGGCGGCGACGGAGTCTTCGCAGTCCATGATGGTGGTCAGCGCGGCTTCCATCAGCACGTCTTTGACGCCTGCGGCGTCGGTTTGGCCGACTGGGGTGCTGGCGTCGATCTGGATTTCGAAGTGCAGGCCATTGTGCTTGAGCAGGATCGCAATCGGCTCGGCCGCAGGGCCCTGGAAACCGATCAACTGGGCATCGTCACGCAGGCCGCTGTTGCTGCCGCCTTTGAGGCTGACGATCAGCTTGCCATCGACGATTTTGTAGCCGGTGGAATCGACATGGCTGCCGGCGCTGAGCGGTGCGGCCTCGTCGAGGAAAGCGCGGGCGAAGGCAATGACCTTGTCGCCACGCACTTTGTTATAGCCCTTGCCCTTCTCGGCGCCGTTGGCTTCGCTGATGGCGTCGGTGCCATACAGCGCGTCGTACAGCGAGCCCCAGCGCGCATTCGAGGCATTGAGGGCGAAGCGGGCGTTCATCACCGGCACGACCAGCTGTGGGCCGGCCATGCGTGCGATCTCATCATCGACGTTTTGGGTCGAGGCCTCAAAGTCTGCGGCTTCTGGCAACAGGTAGCCGATGTCTTGCAGGAAGGCTTTGTAGGCCACCGGGTCATGGGCCTGGCCGGCGTGGGTCTGGTGCCAGGTATCGATCCGCGCCTGGAAGTCGTCGCGTTTGGCGAGTAGGGCTTTGTTCTTCGGGGCCAGGTCATGGATGACCTTGTCGGCGCCGGCCCAGAACTGGTCGGCAGTGATGCCGGTACCGGGAATGGCTTCGTTGTTCACGAAGTCGAACAGGACTTTGGCGACCTGCAGGCCACCGACTTGAACGTGTTCAGTCATTGCTTGCCTCACTCTGCGGAGCTTATGCGCTTTTTCAGATTTTCATTATGTAGTGCACGGTTGGGCATACTACATGATGACTTGCGGTTGTGAAAATTAGACTAAATACGTCGTTTAGCGACCCACTTTGGTCGTACGGTCACAGCGGAGAACCGGATGTTCTCAAAAAACTATGAGATTGTTCCAGATAAATATCAAAATGGTACACGATTTGTCTGTGGGAGCTGGCTTGCCTGCGACGGCCGTTGACGATCACGCATACGTTCTGGATAAACGCGGCATGTCTATAATCGAGGATCAACCAACCGAGGGACTGCGCCATGGACCATCTTGTACTCACTATTATCGCCGCCGACAAACCCGGCCTGGTTGAACGCATCGCACAGAACATTGCCAGCCATGGTGGTAACTGGCTGGAAAGCCGCATGGCGCACATGGCCGGGCAGTTTGCCGGGATCCTGCGGGTCAGTGTGCCGAGCGAGCAGCGCCAGGCATTGGTGGGGGCGCTGGAGGACTTATCCACCCACGGCATTCGCGTGTTGGTGGGTGAGGGCAGCAGCGGCCAGGCATCGGCGTCCAAGCCGATCCTGATGACCCTGGTGGGCAATGACCGCTCGGGCATCGTGCGTGAGATCACCGCGTTGTTGAGTCAGCAGGGCGTCAACCTGGAACGCCTGAGCACCGATGTGCGCCCGGCGCCCATGAGTGGTGATCCGCTGTTCAACGCCGAGGCGTTGTTGCAAGTGCCGGCCACGCTGTCGTTGGAAACCTTGCAAGAGGCTTTGGAAACCTTGGCCGATGACTTGATGGTGGAGCTGCGTCAGGAAGAGTAACAATCCACAAGGTTATGCATCGAAATCTTGCATGGGCCTGTGGATAACCTGTAGAGACCCGACGCCAGGCCACGCCCGCCGGGCATCTGCGCAAGTTGAGCAAAAAACGAGCAGTTTCAAGGGCTTGTGCACAAATGGCGGGGATCAGGTTGTGGATAACCTTGGGGTGGAACGCTGCAAGCCACGAATGCTGTGGCTTGCAGAGGTTTGTACGTTATTTGATCAGCGTTTGCGCACGGTCAGCCAGGCATCCAGGCTGTACACCACCAACCCGGCCCAGATAAAGGCGAAGGCGATCAACGTGCTCGGCGCCAGGTGTTCACCGAACAACAGCACGGCTTCGAGCAACACCAGCGTCGGCGCCACATACTGCAAAAATCCCAGGGCGGTGTAGGGCAAATGCCGTGCAGCGGCGTTGAAACACACCAGAGGAATCAGCGTCACCGGGCCTGCGGCTACCAGCCACCAGGCTTCGGAGGTGCTCCAGAACGCCAGTTGCGCGCTGTGGGCGGTCGGGTTGAACAGCAACCAGGCGACGGCAATCGGTACCAGCATCCAGGTTTCCACCACCAGCCCTGGCAGCGCCTTGACCGGTGCCTGCTTGCGGATCAAACCGTAGAAGCCAAACGTCAGCGCCAGTGCCAACGACACCCACGGCAGGCTACCGACCTGCCACACCTGCTGCGCCACACCCGCCGCAGCCAACCCGACAGCCACCCACTGCAAACGACGCAGGCGCTCGCCGAGGATCAGCATGCCCAGCAGCACATTCACCAGCGGGTTGATGTAATAACCCAGGCTGGCTTCAAGCATGCGCCCGGTGTTCACCGACCACACATAGGTCAGCCAGTTAGCGGCGATCAACGAACCGCTGAGGGCCAGGATCGCCAGGCGCTTGGGGTTGTCGCGCAGTTCGCGAAACCAGCCGGGATGTTTCCACACCATCAGCAACAGCCCACCGAACAGTGCCGACCACAACACGCGGTGCACGATGATCTCGGCGGCGGGCACGCTGGCGATGGCTTTGAAGTAGAGCGGGAACAGACCCCAGATGACATAGGCGCTCAGGCCCAGGATGTACCCCTTGCGAGGGTTGGCGGCTTGCATTGCAAAATCCTTGCTTAGGCAGCTAACAAAGCGCAATTGTAAGGATATTTGTCAGACAACGCTCGTTCCCACGCTCTGCGTGGTAACGCCGCCTTGGACGCTCTGCGTCTGCTCTTAAATCGTGACGCGGAGCGTCACAGGATGCGCGCCCACGCAGAGCGTGGGGGCGAGCATGGACAGCCAGCTCCCACAGGAGGCAGGGCCAGGTCAGAAGAGCTTCAGCGGTTCCTCATTGAGCGCCGACAGTTGCTCGCGCAACGCCAGCACCTGGTCGCCCCAATACCGCTCGCTGCCAAACCACGGAAAGCTATGGGGGAATGCGGGATCGTCCCAGCGTCGCGCCAGCCAGGCACTGTAGTGCATCAGGCGCAGGGCGCGCAGCGGTTCGATCAGCGCCAGTTCGCGGGGGTCGAAGTCGTGGAATTCCTGGTAGCCGTCCATCAGTTCCGAGAGCTGGCCGAGGCATTCCTGGCGGTCGCCAGCCAGCATCATCCACAGGTCTTGCACCGCCGGGCCCATGCGGCAGTCATCCAGGTCGACGATATGGAACATCTCGTCGCGGCACATCATGTTGCCGGGGTGGCAGTCACCGTGCATGCGGATGTTTTTGTGCGGGGTGGCGGCATACACGTCTTCCACCCGCTTGAGCAGGTCGCGGGCCACGGACTCGTAGGCCGGCAACAGGCTTTTGGGAATGAAGTTGCCTTCAAGCAAGGTGGTGAGGGAGTCGTGACCGAAATTCTTCACCCCCAGGGCTTCGCGGTGTTCGAACGGACGGGTGGAGCCCACCGCGTGCAAACGCCCGAGCAGTTGCCCGAGCCGATAAAGCTGATCGAGGTTGCCCGGCTCCGGCGCGCGGCCGCCACGGCGGGGAAACAGGGTGAAGCGGAAACCTGCGTGTTCAAACAGGCTCTCGCCGCTGTGGACCAACGGGGCGACCACCGGTACATCGCACTCGGCCAGTTCGAAGGTGAAGCGGTGTTCTTCCAGGATCGCCTCGTTGGTCCAGCGCTGGGGACGATAGAACTTGGCGATCAGCGGTTCGGCGTCTTCGATGCCCACTTGGTACACGCGGTTTTCGTAGCTGTTGAGCGCTAGAACTCGCGCGTCGCTGAGGAAACCGATGCTTTCGACGGCGTCGAGCACCAGGTCTGGGGTGAGTGTTTCAAACGGGTGGGCCATGCGAACTCCTGCGCGCAGCAGGGCGCCGCGTCCGGCCGGGTATGGTAACAGCATAGATAGCCGGTGGCTGTGCGGACGCCTTCGCAGGCAAGCCAGCTCCCACACTGGCATGTATTTACACATCAAAATGTGGGAGCTGGCTTGCCTGCGATAGCGGTGTATCAGGCGCCTACGATCCCGCCGTCGTCCCGCCGAATCGCCATCACCGACGACCGCGGCTTGCCATTGGGCAAGTGTTCCGGCCAGGTCGAGCCACCGGTTTCACCCGGGTGTTGAATGCCCACGAACAGCGTCTTCTGGTCCGGCGAAAAACTGATCCCCGTCACCTCACACGCCACCGGCCCCACCATGAAGCGACGGATTTCACCGGTGCTCGGGTCGGCACACAGCATCTGGTTATTGCCCATGCCCGCAAAGTCGCCAGCGTTGCTGTAGTCGCCATCGGTGAGGATCCACAGGCGCCCGGCTTTGTCGAAGCCCAGGCCGTCGGGGCTGTTGAACATGTTTTGCGGGTTGATGTTGGATGAGCCGCCCTTGGGGTTGCCGGCATGTACGCCGGGGTTGCCGGCCACCACGAACAGGTCCCAGGTGAAGTCCGTGGCACCGTGGTTATCGGCGTCGGCTTTCCAGCGCAGGATCTGGCCGTAGACGTTTTTCTCCCGTGGGTTGGGGCCGCCCACTGGCTGGCCCTCTTCGCCGCGCTTGGCGTTGTTGGTCAGGGTGCAATAAACCTGGCCGTCGGTGGGGCTGACCACGATCCATTCCGGGCGGTCCATGCGTGTGGCTTTCACCACGCTGGCGGCCAGGCGTGCGTGAATCAGCACCTCGGCCTGGTTGGCGAACCCGCTGCTGGCGTCGATGCCGTTTTTGCCATGGGTGAGTTCAACCCACTGGCCTTTGCCCTTGGGATGGTCGGCGTTGCCGTCGCCCGCGTCGAAGATCGCCACGTACAAGGTACCGTGGTCGAGCAGGTCTTTATTGGCCTTCGGGTTGCTGTGGTTGATCTGATCGCGGCTGACGAACTTGTAGATGAACTCACCGCGTTCATCGTCGCCCATGTACACCACGGCGCGGCCGTCACGGGTTTCGGCGAGGGCCGCGTTTTCGTGTTTGAAACGCCCCAGGGCCGTGCGCTTGACCGGGGTGGACTGCGGATCGAACGGGTCGATTTCCACCACCCAGCCATGGCGATTGAGTTCGTTGGGGTTCTTGGCCATATCAAAGCGCGGGTCGTGCGGATGCCAGTTGATGTCCTTGCTGGCGGCCACCACGCCGTAGCGCTTCTGCCCTGCGTCGAAGGTTTGCTGCGGGTTGCTGCTGCCAAAGCAATCGGTGAAGTTCTCTTCGCAGGTCAGGTAAGTGCCCCACGGGGTCTTGCCGTTGGCGCAGTTCTGGAACGTGCCAAGGGCTTTTTTACCGGTCTTGTCGGCGGCAGTTTTAAGCCAGTCATGGCCGGCGGCAGGGCCGCTCAAGCGGATCGGTGAATTGCCGTGGATGCGCCGGTTGTAGCGCGAGTCCTGGACGAACTGCCAGGTGTCACCCTGACGCCGCACTTCGATCACCGACACGCCTTCGCTGGCCAGGGCCTTGCGCACATCTTCGGCAGATTGTGGCGCGCCGCCGTGGGCGTAGAGGTAGCGATAGTTGGTGTATTCGTTGTTGATCGCCATCAGTGCGCGGTTGTCGTCGCCCGGGAACGCAAACAGGCTCATGCCGTCGTTGTTGTCGCCGAACTGTTGTTCCTGGGCCTTGGCGGTGCCATGGCCGGACGGGTCGAAAGCCGGGGCGTGCTTGTGCAGGGGCTGGCCCCAACTGATCAGCACCGAAGCGCTGTAGCCAGGTGGCAGGGTGATGGTATCGCTGGTGGCGGCGGCGATGCTGGTGAACCCCAGCAGCGGGCTGGCGGAGGCGGCATTCACCGCCAGGGCGCTGCGGCTCAGCAGGTTACCGCCAAGGAACATCGCAGCGCCGCACAGGGCGCCTGCGCCGATAAAACGACGGCGGGTCAGGCCCACCATCTGTTCAAGGTCGGTGGCTTGGTTTTCTTCTAATAGGCTCATCACAGGCTCCTTAAGGTTTTTGCAGACACCTTAAGCAGCGCTTGTGACCGAATTGTTGCAGCTTGAAGACGCGGGCCCGTTACACCGGGGTGCCGAGCAATACATGGCTGGGTGCAAACTGCACGCGGATCGGCTGGCCCTGCGCTGCGTCGATGGCCTTGAGTGCGACGGGCTGCGCCAGCGCGCACAACACTTGGCCGTTGGGCAGGGTGATACGTACCTCGCTGGGGCCGTCTTCGGCGGCGCGAATGGTCTCGATACTGCCTTCCAGGCAATTGTGTCCAAGTGTTTCGGTTTGCCCCTCCGCCAGTAATTCCAGCCATCCGGCCTTGATCAGCGCGACCACTTCCACGCCGGTCTGCAGTTCCAGGCGCAGGGTGCTGTCGTGTGTAATCTGCGCGTCGAGGTGCAGGCCTCCGGCCAGTTGCAGGCGGATCATGTCGTTGTGGCCATGGCTCTCTATGGCGCTGACCTGGCCGTGCAATTGGTTGCGCGCGCTGGTGCGCAGCATCAAGCGGCCCAGCAGGTCGAAGTCGCTGGCCGCTTCGTCAGAGCCAAGGATCTCGGCCTGTAGCAGTTGCAGGCGCTGATAAAGGCGCAGCACCCGTTCACCTTCTTGCGTCAGTTTGGCGCCGCCACCGCCCTTGCCGCCGACGCTGCGTTGCACCAGCGGTTTTTGCGCCAGGTTGTTCAGCTCATCAATGGCGTCCCAGGCGGCCTTGTAACTCAACCCGGCACTCTTGGCCGCACGGGTGATGGAGCCCTGCTCGGCGATATGCCCCAGCAAGGCAATACGCTGGGGGCGGCGGATGATGTGTTGGTTGAGAGGGCTGGGCACAGACATGGCAGATACGCTTGGGTGAGATGCGCCGACGTTGCCGCGCTGGCGCAGGGGAGTCAAGTCAGCTGCCGGGCTTGGGCGTACGGGCCAGGCAATACACGTCCACCTGGCGTGCGCCGGCATTTATCAACAAGCGCGCCAAGCCGTGGGCGGTGGCGCCGGTGGTGAGGACGTCGTCTACCAGCGCCACATGTTGCCCGGCAACCCGGATGCCGGGGGCCAGTGCGAAGGCGTTGAGCAGGTTGCGTTTGCGGGTCTTGGCATCGAGGTCTTGCTGCGCCACGGTTTCATGGGGGCGCAACAGCGCGTGTTCATCAATGGGAATGTCGAGGGCGTGACTGAGCCAGCGGGCCAGCATCAACGCTTGATTAAAGCCGCGTTCGCGCAGGCGTTTGCGCGCCATGGGCACCGGCAGCAGGCAGTCGGGGCGCTCCAGTTCGGCGTTATCGAAGCGATGCTGCAAGTGCTGCCCCAGCAGGCGCGCCAGCAAGTGCCCCAGCGGCCAACGCGCCTGATGCTTGAAGCGGCTGATCAGGGTGTCCACTGGAAAGCTGTAGGTCCATGGCGCGATCACTTGGTGAAAGGCCGGAGGCTGTTTTTGGCACTGGCCGCAGATCAACCCATCCATGGGCAAGGGCAGTGCGCAACGCTCGCATTGTTCCATCAGCCATGGCAATTCTGTTTCGCAGGCGCTGCACACGGCCTCGGCTGATTCAGTGCTCTCATCGCAAATCAGGCAGAGTTGTATGCTTTTTAACCAGATGTAAACTTGATGTTTGTACTCAGGTTGACAGTGCATGAATCTTCCTTAAATATGCCGAGCATCCGTGTCGTGCCTGTGGGTATTGCCCTTCCCACAGCGCTTGCCAAAGCATAATCAAGGAATCGCCCATGAGCGCCAGCACCTCTGCCACCCTGCGTCACGATTGGTCTTTAGCTGAAGTCAAAGCCTTGTTCGTGCAGCCCTTCAACGACCTGTTGTTCCAGGCGCAGACCGTGCACCGCGCGCATTTCGACGCCAACCGCGTGCAGGTCTCGACCCTGCTGTCGATCAAGACCGGCGCCTGCCCGGAAGATTGCAAATATTGTCCGCAGTCGGGCCACTACAACACTGGCCTGGAAAAAGAGAAGCTGATGGAGGTGCAGAAGGTCCTCGAAGAGGCCGCGCGCGCCAAGGCCATCGGTTCGACGCGTTTCTGCATGGGCGCGGCGTGGAAGCATCCATCGGCCAAAGATATGCCCTATGTGCTGGAAATGGTCAAAGGCGTGAAGGCCATGGGCCTGGAAACCTGCATGACCCTTGGTCGCCTCGACCAGGACCAGACCGAAGCCCTGGCCCAGGCCGGCCTGGACTACTACAACCACAACCTCGACACCTCGCCGGAGTTCTACGGCTCGATCATCACCACCCGCACCTACAGCGAGCGCCTGCAAACCCTCGCCTATGTGCGTGATTCGGGGATGAAGATCTGCTCGGGCGGTATCCTCGGCATGGGCGAGTCCCTCGACGACCGTGCCAACTTGCTGATCCAACTGGCCAACCTGCCGGAGCATCCGGAGTCGGTGCCGATCAACATGCTGGTGAAGGTAGCGGGCACGCCGTTGGAAAACGCCGATGACATCGACCCCTTCGATTTCATCCGCATGCTGGCGGTGGCGCGCATCCTGATGCCGCAGTCCCACGTGCGCCTGTCGGCCGGCCGCGAAGCCATGAATGAGCAGATGCAGGCCCTGGCGTTTTTTGCCGGCGCCAACTCGATCTTCTACGGCGACAAACTGCTGACCACCGCCAACCCCCAGGCTGACAAGGACATGCAATTGTTCGCACGCCTGGGCATCCTGCCCGAAGCCCGTGAAGAGCATGCCGACGAAGTGCACCAGGCGGCGATCGAGCAGGCGTTGGTGGAGCAAAAGAGCAGCGAGCAGTTCTACAACGCTGTGGTGTAACCACCTTTGGAATGCATTCCAGTGTAGGAGCTGGCTTGCCTGCGATGACGGCGGCACTTTCAGCGTAGAAGTGTCAGAAGGACCGCTATCGCAGGCAAGCCAGCTCCCACATTGGACGCAGTTGAACCTGTTGAATCGAGGCCAGCATGTCATTCGATCTCGCCGCGCGCCTCGCTGCCCGCCGTGCCGACCATCTTTACCGCCAGCGCCCCTTGCTGCAGAGCCCCCAAGGCCCGCAGGTGGTGGTGGACGGGCAACCGTTGTTGGCGTTCTGCAATAACGATTACCTGGGCCTTGCCAATCACCCGCAAGTGATCGAAGCCTGGCGCGCCGGTGCGTCCCGCTGGGGCGTGGGCGGTGGCGCTTCGCATTTAGTGGTGGGCCACGCCACACCGCACCATGAGCTGGAAGAAGCCCTGGCTGACTTGACCGGTCGCCCGCGTGCCTTGCTGTTCACCACCGGCTACATGGCCAACCTCGGCGCGGTCACGGCGCTGGTGGGGCAGGGCGATACGGTACTGGAAGACCGGCTTAACCACGCGTCTTTGCTGGATGCCGGCTTACTGTCCGGTGCGCGTTTCAACCGCTACCTGCATAACGACGCGGGTAGCCTGGCCAAGCGCCTGGAGAAAGCCACCGGCAATACCTTGGTGGTCACCGACGGTGTGTTCAGCATGGACGGCGACCTTGCCGACCTGCCCGCGCTGGCCCGTGAAACCCGGGCCAAAGGGGCCTGGCTGATGGTGGATGACGCCCATGGCTTCGGCCCGCTGGGCGCCAATGGCGGCGGTATCGTCGAGCATTTCGGCTTGAGCCAGGACGACGTGCCCGTGCTGGTTGGCACCTTGGGCAAAGCGTTCGGCACCGCCGGGGCCTTTGTGGCTGGCAGTGAGGACTTGATCGAGAGCCTGATCCAATTCGCCCGTCCGTATATCTACACCACCAGCCAACCGCCGGCACTGGCCTGCGCCACCCTCAAAAGCCTGGAACTGCTGCGCAGCGAACATTGGCGACGCGAGCACCTCAACGCGTTGATCCGCCAGTTTCGTCATGGCGCGCAGCAGATAGGCCTGGCGTTGATGGACAGTTTTACGCCGATCCAGCCGATCCTGGTGGGTGACAGCGCCCGGGCACTGCGCCTGTCGCAGATGCTGCGCGAGCGCGGCCTGATGGTGACTGCCATTCGCCCACCGACGGTGCCCGCCGGCAGTGCCCGTCTGCGGGTGACATTGACGGCAGCCCACAGCGAAGCGCAGGTGCAGCTACTGTTAGAAGGGTTGCAAGCGTGTTTTCGCTTATTAGGCGACTCGGAGTCTGGCCATGCGTAATCGACTGATCCTGCTACCGGGCTGGGGCCTGGGTGTGTCACCGCTGGAACCGTTGGCCGCTGCGTTGCATGGCCTGAACGAGCATTTGCAGGTACAGATCGAACCCTTGCCGGCGCTTGAGGCCAGTGAACTCGGTGAATGGCTCGATGAACTCGATGCGACGCTGCCGGACAACGCCTGGCTCGGGGGCTGGTCGCTGGGCGGCATGCTCGCGTCCGAGTTGGCGGCGCGCCGTGGCGAGCGGTGCTGTGGCTTGCTGACCCTGGCGAGCAACCCGTGTTTCGTCGCCCATGACGGCTGGCCTCACGGGATGCCTGCCGAAACCTTCGATGCATTTTTGGCCGGCTGCCACGCCGATTCCCAAGTCACGCTCAAGCGTTTTGGCCTGTTGTGTGCCAAGGGGGCCGAAGACCCACGCGGCTTGTCGCGGTTATTGGTCAGCGGTGCGCCGAATACCTCCCCCAGCGTCTTGATGCCCGGCCTGGAGCTGCTGGCCCAACTGGATACGCGGGCGGCCTTGCAGGCTTTTCGCGGCCCTCAGTTGCACCTGTTTGCCGGCCTGGATGAGCTGGTGCCTGCCGAAGCCGCCAGCGACCTGCTGGCCTTGCTCCCCGATGTAGAAATCGGACTGATTGAACAGGCCGGTCACGCGTTTCTTCTGGAAGACCCTCACGGAGTAGCCGGGGCTATCCAGGCTTTTTTGCATGAGTGTGTTGATGACTGACCTATCCCACCCGCCCTTGCCTGGGGGCTTGCCGGACAAGCGCCAGGTTGCGGCCTCGTTCTCCCGTGCGGCGGCCAGTTACGACAGCGTGGCCGAGTTGCAGCGTGCGGTCGGGCATGAACTGCTCAGCCGCTTGCCGCACGGCCTGGTGCCCCAGCGTTGGCTGGACATGGGCTGTGGCACGGGTTACTTCAGCCGCGTATTGGGCGAGCGTTTGCCCGGTAGCCAGGGTGTGGCGTTGGATATTGCCGAGGGTATGCTCAACCACGCGCGTCCACGGGGTGGCGCTGCGCACTTTATAGCCGGCGATGCAGAACGCTTGCCGCTTGCAGCTGACAGCTTCGAGCTGTTCTTCTCCAGTCTCGCGGTGCAGTGGTGTGCCCATTTTGATGCGGTGCTCAGTGAAGCCAGGCGTGTGCTGCGACCAGGTGGCGTGCTGGCCTTTGCCAGCCTGTGCGTAGGCACCCTGGATGAGTTGCGCGAGAGTTGGCGGGCGGCGGATGGCCTGGTCCACGTCAATCGCTTCCGCACCTTCGAGGCTTATCAGCAACTGTGTGCGGCCAGTGGTTTGCGCGTTGTCAGCCTGGAGCGAAAGCCCCATGTGTTGCATTACCCGGATGTGCGCAGCCTGACCCATGAGCTCAAGGCATTGGGCGCCCACAACCTCAACCCAGGCCGCCCGGGAGGGTTGACGGGCCGTACGCGGATTGTCGCGTTGGTAGAGGCCTACGAGCAGTTCCGCCAGGCCCAGGGCCTGCCCGCCACGTACCAGGTGGTGTATGCCGTACTGGAGAAACCGTTATGAGCGCCGCGTACTTCATCACCGGTACAGACACCGATGTTGGCAAAACCACCATCGCCGCTGGCCTGTTGCATGCCGCCAGGCTCTCCGGCAAAAGCACGGCTGCCGGAAAACCGGTGGCGTCGGGCTGCCAACTGACGGCCCAGGGCCTGCGCAATGCCGATGCGTTGGCGTTGCTGGCCGAGTGTTCCGTGCCGCTCAGTTATGCCGAGGTCAACCCGGTGGCCTTCGAGCCAGCTATCGCGCCGCATCTGGCGGCGCGCGAGGCGGGCGTCGGGCTCACGGTGCAATCGCTGCTCAAACCGATGCAGCAGGTCCTGGCACGGGGCGCGGACTTCACCTTGATCGAAGGGGCAGGCGGTTGGCGCGTGCCCTTGGCCGACCAGGCCAACCTGTCGGACCTGGCCATGGCGCTCAAGCTGCCGGTGATCCTGGTGGTGGGCGTGCGCCTGGGGTGCATCAGCCACGCGTTGCTCACCGCCGAAGCCATCGCACGGGATGGCTTGCCGCTGGCGGGCTGGGTGGCAAATATCATCGACCCCAAGACCTCTCGTCTGGAAGAAAACCTCGCCACCCTGGCTGAGCGCCTGCCCGCGCCTTGCCTGGGGCGAGTGCCTAAACTCAAGCATGCCGGGGCTGCCGCGGTGGCCGAGTACCTGGAGCTGGACCTGCTTGACTGATTTTGGCTATCGCTAAGGCAATATGCCATTAGTGTTTTTGACGGGCCTTTTGCCAGGATGTCTGGTTCAATCGGGCTTCACGATTCTCTAAAGGCAGGCTTACGCCATGGACATCTCTGGAAGCAGCGCGTTTTATTCGGGCCTGAGCACTATTCAGACCGGGCAGAACCGTGTCGACCAGGCGGCCGGCAAGATTGCCAGCGCCGGAACCACCCAGCCATCGGCCGCGCAAAGCGACCGTCTGCAAGCCAATGACCGCGCCCAAGCGTCCAATTCGGCGAGCAACATGGTGGAAATGGCCCAGGGCAAGTTTCAAGTCGAGCTGGGGGCGAAAGTCGCCAAGGCTTCGGACGAAATGCTCGGTACCTTGATCGATACCTACGCTTAACTTATCTATCGCACGCCCGCTCCTCTCTGTGGGAGCTGGCTTGCCTGCGATAGCATCAACGCTACTGCCTGATACACCCTGGCGCCTGCATCGCAGGCAAGCCCGCTCCCACAGTCGTTCTGCGACATTCTGCTCGTCCTTAAATCCATGAGGCATCCCGCCGCAGGCCTCGCCGTGCCTGACGCTGACCCGCGTCAAGACAAACGGCATCTGGCCGACGCTTGACAACCCTGGGTCGTAAACGTATGTTTCAAACACCTGTTTGACCGCCATAACAAATCCACGCGGTTGTTCATCCCAGATACATCAGCAGAGGTTTATCGCTATGCCTGACTACAAGGCCCCCTTGCGTGATATTCGCTTCGTTCGCGACGAACTGCTCGGTTATGAAGCGCACTATCAGAGCCTGCCGGCTTGCCAGGACGCTACTCCGGACATGGTCGACGCCATCCTCGAAGAAGGCGCCAAGTTCTGTGAGCAAGTACTGGCACCGTTGAACCGCGTGGGCGACATCGAAGGGTGTACCTGGAGTGAGTCAGGCGTTAAAACCCCTGCGGGTTTCAAAGAAGCCTACAAACAATTCGTCGAAGGCGGCTGGCCAAGCCTGGCCCACGACGTGGAGCACGGTGGCCAAGGCCTGCCGGAATCCCTGGGCCTGGCCGTGAGCGAAATGGTCGGCGAAGCCAACTGGTCGTGGGGCATGTACCCTGGCCTGTCCCATGGCGCGATGAACACCATTTCCGAGCACGGCACCCCCGAGCAGCAAGACGCTTACCTGACCAAGCTGGTGTCGGGCGAATGGACCGGCACCATGTGCCTGACCGAGCCACACTGCGGCACCGACCTGGGCATGCTGCGCACCAAGGCCGAGCCTCAGGCTGACGGTTCCTACAAAGTCTCCGGTACCAAGATCTTCATCTCGGCCGGCGAACACGACATGGCCGACAACATCGTCCACATCGTACTGGCCCGCCTGCCGGACGCGCCGGCTGGCACCAAAGGTATCTCGCTGTTTATCGTGCCCAAGTTCCTGCCCAACGCCGATGGTTCGGTGGGCGAGCGCAACGCGGTCACCTGTGGTTCCCTGGAACACAAGATGGGCATCCACGGCAACGCCACCTGCGTGATGAACTTCGACGCGGCCACCGGTTTCCTGATCGGCCCGGCGAACAAAGGCCTGAACTGCATGTTCACCTTTATGAACACCGCTCGCCTGGGCACCGCGCTGCAAGGCCTGGCCCACGCCGAGATCGGCTTCCAGGGCGGCTTGAAATATGCGCGTGACCGCCTGCAAATGCGCTCCCTGACCGGCCCGAAAGCACCGGATAAAGCCGCTGACCCGATCATCGTGCACCCTGACGTACGCCGCATGCTGCTGACCATGAAAGCCTTCGCCGAAGGTAACCGTGCAATGGTGTACTTCACCGCCAAGCAAGTGGACATCGTCAAGTACGGCACCGACGACGAAGCGAAGAAGCAGGCCGATGCCCTGTTGGCCTTCATGACCCCGATTGCCAAGGCGTTCATGACCGAAGTCGGGTTTGAATCGGCCAACCACGGCGTGCAGATCTACGGTGGCCACGGCTTTATCGCTGAGTGGGGCATGGAGCAGAACGTGCGCGACAGCCGCATTTCGATGCTGTACGAAGGCACCACCGGCATCCAGGCGCTGGACCTGCTCGGCCGTAAAGTGCTGATGACCCAAGGCGAAGCGCTCAAGGGCTTCACCAAGATCGTGCACAAGTTCTGCCAGGCCAACGAAGGCAACGAAGCGGTTAACGAGTTCGTGGCACCGCTGGCGGCATTGAACAAAGAGTGGGGCGAGTTGACCATGAAGGTCGGTATGGCCGCGATGAAAGACCGTGAAGAAGTCGGTGCTGCTTCGGTGGACTACCTGATGTACTCCGGCTACGCGTGCCTGGCTTATTTCTGGGCCGACATGGCACGCCTGGCTGCCGAGAAACTGGCCGCCGGCACCAGCGAAGAGGCGTTCTACACCGCGAAATTGCAGACTGCGCGCTTCTACTTCCAGCGCATCCTGCCGCGTACCCGCACCCACGTGGCAACCATGCTGTCGGGCGCCAACAACCTGATGGACATGAAAGAAGAAGACTTCGGCCTGGCTTACTAAGCCTTACCGGGTTCTTCTAAAAACCGCCGCCTCCTTCGGGAAGCGGCGGTTTTTTTTGCCCTTGTGTAGGAGCGAGCTTGCTCGCGAAGGTCGTTAACGATAACGCGGGCATTCTGGATAAGCGCGGTGCCTATGGGATCTTCGCGAGCAAGCTCGCTCCTACACAAGGCGCGCATAAAAAACCGCAGTAACGCACTCAGGGATTGCGGTGAGCTGCCGTTACAGTGATGGCAATGTGATACATGATCGGTCAGTTGTGCTTAACTGACCGCTTAGAGGCACAGTGCCATTATTTGTTTGCGGGTCGGAGTTTTACCCTTGTCACGCGTGTCCGCTGTACGTTTCAGCCATTTTCTCCCTTCGCTGCTGCTGTTGCTGGCCGGGCTCTCGGCTGCGTACGTCAAGGACCTCAGCGTCTTCTTCACCTCGCTGTTCAACGTGTTGCCCACCCTGGTCCTGTTGCTTGGCGGCGCCTATTGCGCGGTGTATCGACGCCAGCGTGAACTGTTCCTGATGGTCACGGTGTACGTCGCCTATTTCCTGCTGGATACCCAGACCGACTTCTACCGCGACAACGGCCGCGTGCGTGAAGACGCTGCGGTGGTGTTCCACCTGTGTTGCCTGCTGTTGCCCTTGCTGTTCAGCATTTATGCGCTGTGGCAGGAAAAAACCCATCTGTTTCGTGACTTCGTCGCCCGCTGCGCGGTGCTGCTGGCGGTGGGCAGTGTGGCGCTGGCCCTGGAACAAAGCTTCCCCCAAGCCTTGCTGGGCTGGCTAGCGGAGATTCGCTGGCCGATGCTGCATGGCGCCTGGATGAGCCTGATCCAGCTCTCGTACCCGATGTTCCTGATCGGTTTTCTCACCCTGGCCGCCCAATACTGGTACCAGCCGCGCCCGCTGCACGCCGCGCAACTGGTGGGGTTGCTGGGCATGTTCTGGATGTTGCCGCAAACCTTCATCCTGCCGTTCACCCTCAACATCATGTGCAGCCAGGTGATGTTGATGATCGCTGCGGGGGTGGCGCACGAGGCGTATCAAATGGCGTTCCGTGATGAACTCACCGGCTTGCCGGGGCGCCGTGCCCTCAACGAGCGCATGCAGCGGCTAGGTCGCAACTATGTGCTGGCGATGAGCGACGTCGATCACTTCAAGCGTTTCAATGACACCCACGGCCACGACGTGGGCGACCAGGTGCTGCGCCTGGTGGCGAGCAAGTTGTCCAAGGTCAATGGAGGCGGGCGGGCCTACCGTTACGGCGGTGAAGAGTTTGCCGTGGTGTTTGCCGGCAAGACCCTGGATGAGTGCATGCCGCACCTGGAGGAGATCCGCGAGATCATCGCCAGCTACGACATCAAGTTGCGCAACCCGGACCGCCCCCAGGACGATCATCAAGGCCGCCAGCGCCGTGCGGGCAGCGGCGCGTCCAGTGTGTCGGTGACGGTAAGCATCGGCGTGGCCGAGCGCCAGGCCGAGCAACGCAGCCCCGACGAGGTGCTCAAATCCGCCGACCAGGCGCTTTACACCGCCAAGGGCGCGGGGCGTAACTGTGTGGTCGCAGCCGGGCAAACCCGCCGTGGCGCGGTGCGCATGGAGAGCGCTGCCGGTTGAGTAATGGCGCTGTATTCAGCAGCGCTACAGTGATTGTCCACGGCCATGGCCGGCAGTAGGTTAACCCTATCTGCTGCCGGAGACATTGCCATGCCTGAGTACAAAGCTCCCCTGGGCGACATGCGCTTTCTGATCGACAACGTATTCGATTTCCACGGCCACTACGCGGCCCTGGGCGCCACGGATGCCAGCCCGGACATGGTCAGTGCGATCCTCGAAGAAGGCGCCAGGTTCTGCGAAAACGTACTCGCGCCGCTCAATCGCAGCGGCGATGAAGAGGGCTGCCATTTCGATAATGGCGTGGTGACCACGCCCAAAGGCTTCAAGCAAGCCTTTGCCCAGTATGTGGAAGGCGGCTGGCACGGCGTGGCGGCAGACCCAGCCTACGGTGGCCAGGGCCTGCCCCATTCCCTGGGCCTGGTGCTGAGCGAGATGATCGGTTCCAGCAACACCTCCTGGGGCATGTACCCTGGCCTGACCCACGGTGCGATGTCCGCCATCCACGCCCACGGCACCGACGAACAGAAAGCCACTTACCTGAGCAAACTCACCGCCGGCGAATGGACCGGTACCATGTGCCTGACCGAAGCCCACTGCGGCACCGACCTGGGCTTGATCAAGACCCGCGCCGTACCGCAGGCAGACGGCAGTTACGCGGTCACCGGCAGCAAGATCTTCATCTCGGCCGGTGAGCACGATATGAGCGCCAATATCATCCACCTGGTGCTGGCCAAGCTGCCGGACGCGCCGGCGGGCACCAAGGGCATCTCATTGTTTATCGTGCCCAAGTTCCATGCCGACTCCGGCGAGCGCAATGCGGTGCACTGCGGCTCTATCGAACACAAGATGGGTATCAAGGCTTCGGCCACC
>NZ_WKCD01000149.1:0-13018 GCF_021606625.1 Pseudomonas sp. PA-4-8C | reverse complement strand
TTGTTACACTCTGTATCGCAGCGCTCGCCTGCGTTACTTTGACGCACCGATGAGCGCGGTGGCAAAGACAGCTGACCCGCTTACCCGAATTTCCCTCGACTTTTTTCCAGGGCTCTACACTGGGAATCTGTCTTAAAGCCGCTGATTTTCAGCGGCTTTTTTTTGCCGTAAAAAAAGGCCGGGCACACCCTCACGACACTGGCCGTTATGGATTGACCAAAGGAGCTTTACCGGTGAAGAACTCGCTGACGTTCACCCCGTTATTCCTCGCGATTGCAGCAACGATCGCCCCACTGGCCCACGCGGCAGACACTACCCCCAACGACGGTTTCGTCGAAGGCTCCCACCTCACCATCAACACCCGCAACTACTACATGAACCGCGACCGGCGCGATATTCATACCGATGACAGCAAGGAATGGGGCCAGGGCTTTATCGGCACTTTCGAATCCGGCTACACCCAGGGCACCGTCGGCTTCGGCCTGGACGTCAATGCCATGCTCGGCCTCAAGCTCGACGGCGGTGGCGGTACGGATGGCTCCAGCATCCTTCCGTATGGCAGCGGCAACGGCAAGGCGCCGGGTTCGTTTTCGACGGCCGGCGGCACCTTGAAGCTGCGCGCCTTCGACACCGAACTGAAAGCCGGCGACCTGTTCCTCAACAACCCGGTGATCGCCGGCGGCATGACGCGCATGTTGCCGCAGACCTTCCGTGGCGTGAGCCTGACCAACCACAGCTTCGACGGCTGGATGTTCGAAGGCGGCCAGGCCAGTTTCACCAAGCTCTACAACCAGAGCGGCCATCGGCGCATCGGCACCAGCTACGGCACGCTGCCCGCCAACACCGACAGCCAGCACCTGGACTGGGCTGGTGTGTCGTTCAGCGCGATTGAGGGGCTGACCAGCAACCTGTACGCCTCCGAACTGAAGGACGTCTGGCACCAGTATTACTACGACCTGGAATACACCTACGCCCTGAACGACCTGGTCAGCCTGACCCCCGGCCTGCACTACTACCACACTCAGGACACCGGCCAATCACTGCTGGGCGATATCGACAACAACACTTACAGCCTGCATTTCACCGTGGGGGTGGGCAACCACAGCGTCACGGCGACTTATCAGCGCGTCAATGGCAACACGCCGTTCGACTACATCACCCAGGGCGACAGCGTGTACCTGGACAACTCCCAGCAGTACTCGGATTTCAACGGGCCCAACGAGCGCTCCTGGAAGCTCAAGTACGCGTACGATTTTGCCGGCCTCGGCGTGCCCGGCCTGACGTCCGCCGTGTCGTACATCAGCGGCAAGACCGACCTGACCAAGGTCGACCCCAACAGTCGTGGCTACAGCAACTGGTACAGCGCCGATGGAAAGGACGCCAAGCACTGGGAGCGCGATATCGACCTGAAATATGTGGTGCAGGGCGGCAAGGCCAAGGACTTGGCCGTGCGCCTGCAATGGGCGACCAATCGCGGCAGCAATGGCTACTCGGCGGTGGACCGCGATGTGGATGAGTACCGCGTGATCGTGGATTACCCGATCAACGTGTTCTGAATACAGGTAGGAGCGAGCTTGCTCGCGAAAAACGTTAACGATAACGCGTGCTTCCTGAATAAACGCGGCGTCTGTGAGTTTTTCGCGAGCAAGCTCGCTCCTACAGCCATATTCAAGAGTTGCTACTACGCTAAGGGCATTCTCAACGCAAAAGTGTGCCCGATGAATTCAAGCCTTACGCGCCCGGAGCGCCTGCTGATCCTGGGCAGCACGCTCACGGTGTTGCTGATCGTGGGGGTCGTGACTGCGCTGCTGATTCGTGAACATGCCAACACCCTGCAGACGGCCAAGCGCACCGCCAATACCATCACGCAATTGATCGACGCTGACGTGCTGCGCAATGTCGAACTTTACGACATGGCCCTCAAAGGCTTGATCAGCGCCACCGAGCGCACCGACCTGCAAGATGTTTCAGAGAGCATCCGTCATTTGGTGCTGTTCGATCGTTCCGCTGCGGCGCCCTACAAGGGCGATATCCTGCTGTTGGACCCGGCCGGCGAGGTGATTGCCGATTCGTCCCTGCTTACGCCCAAGCTGGGTAACTTTGCCGACCGTGACTATTTTCAGGCCCACCGCAACAACCCCGACCTGGGCTTGTATATCAGCCGCCCGTTCATGGCCCGCTGTCAGTGTGACGACCCCTGGCGCATCGCGTTCAGCCGTCGCGTTTCGTCAGCGGACGGGCGTTTTCTGGGGGTGGCGGTCGCCTCCATGCGCCTGTCGTACTTTCATCAGTTGTTCAGCAGCTTGAACATCGGCAACAACAGCACCATCAACCTGCTCAACCACCAAGGCATCCTGCTCGCGCAAGAGCCTTTGCTGGAAGTGGACATCATCGATAAGGACCTGAGCCAGCGCCCGAATGTGGCGCGCATGCTGCGCGAACGGGACGGCAGCTTCCAAAGCATCTCCAGCGTCGATCGCCAGGCACGGCTCTACAGCTTTTCCAATGTGGGCGACTTGCCGCTGATCGTGGCAGTGGCCTTGTCCAGCGATGAAATGTTCGCACCCTGGCGACGTGCGGCGTGGCTGGTCAGCATCGCGACCGGAGTGTTGTGCGTGGGCTTGTTATGGCTGACCTGGGCACTGTGCATGGAGCTGCGCCGCCGCCATCGCGCCGAGCAGGTGCTGTCAGAACTGGCATCCACCGACGCCCTTACCGGCCTGGCCAACCGCCGCACCCTGGACGAACGCTTGCGGCTGGAATGGGACCGGGCACAACGCTCGACCGAGTCGTTGAGCGTGTTGATGATCGATGTGGACCACTTCAAGGCCTTCAACGACCGTCATGGTCACCAGGGCGGCGATGAGGCGTTGCGTACAGTCGCACAGGTGATCGCCAGCCATATCCGCCGCCCTGCCGACCTGGCGGCGCGTTACGGCGGTGAAGAATTCGCGGTGGTGCTGCCCAATACCGACGCCAAGGGGGCGTGGGTGATCGCCGAGCATATCCGCGAGGGGGTCCAGCACTTGCCGAGAGTGGTCGGGGACGAGCAACCGATCACCTTAAGCATCGGCCTGAGTACCTGGCAGAAGCACAGCCGTATTTCCCTTGAAGACCTGCTGCTCAAGGCTGACCAAGCGTTGTATCAGGCCAAGCACAGCGGCCGTAACCGGACAATGGATGTTTCAAAGACCTCAAACTGATGAGGTCAATTGTGAGAGCTGGCTTGCCTGCGATCGCGGTGGGTCAGCTACCTATAAGCTAACTGGCAGGCCGCTATCGCAGGCAAGCCAGCTCCCACATTTGGATATTCGTCAGGCATAAAAAAAGGCCACCCGAAGGCAGCCTTTCAAAACTAAAGAAAGAGAGTTGTTACTTACACCGCCGCAACGGGACGCATGTAAGAGATCGGTGCGGTGCTGGCATCTTCGAAGGTCACGACTTCCCAAGCGTCTGTCTGCTCAATCAACTTGCGCAGCAGCTGGTTGTTAAGGGCGTGGCCCGACTTGAAGCCTTTGAACTCGCCTATCAGGCTATTGCCCAGCAGGTAGAGGTCACCGATTGCATCGAGGATCTTGTGCTTCACGAATTCGTCTTCATAGCGAAGGCCGTCTTCGTTCAGTACACCATCCGCGTCGACCACGATGGCGTTTTCCACGCTGCCGCCGAGTGCGAGGTTGTGCTTGCGCAGGTACTCGATGTCACTCATGAAACCAAAGGTACGGGCGCGGCTGACTTCTTTTACGAACGAAGTGCTGGAAAAATCCACGCTTGCACTTTGGGTGCGGTCACGGAATACCGGGTGATCGAAATCGATCTCAAAGCTCACTTTAAAGCCTTCGAACGGGACGAAGGTGGCGCGCTTGTCGCCGTCTTCTACTGTCACTTCCCGCAGAATGCGAATGAACTTCTTGGCTGCGTCCTGTTCTTCCAGGCCGGCAGATTGAATCAAGAATACGAAGGGGCCAGCGCTGCCATCCATGATCGGGACTTCGGACGCGGAGAGCTCGACGTAGGCGTTATCGATGCCCAGGCCAGCCATGGCCGAGAGCAAGTGCTCCACCGTGTCCACTTTGACGTCACCGTTGACCAATGTGGTCGACATAGTGGTTTCGCCAACGTTTTCCGCGCGAGCAGGAATCTGCACCACAGGGTCCAGGTCGGCACGCACAAACACGATGCCGGTGTCGACAGGTGCAGGCTTGAGGGTCAGGTATACCTTCTCCCCGGAGTGCAGACCTACACCTGTGGCACGAATAATATTCTTCAGGGTGCGTTGTTTAATCATGGCTTGGACCGCTTCAGCGCAAATTGCGAACTGGTATCAACAAAGGCTGGCGATAATAGCAGACCAGACCTTTGCTGAACACCAATCACCTTCATAGCCCTGATACATTCCATTAATCGGCCTGACGACGCAGGAATGCCGGGATGTCCAGGTAGTCCAGGTCATCTTGCGGATTCGGGCTACGGGACGCCGCAGCACCGGCCTGAGCCTGGTTGCGCATCACGGTCGGACGGTCCAGGTCACGGTAGTTCACCGACGGCAGTTCCTGGCGAGCAGGGGCTGGAGCGGCGGCTGCCTGGCTGGCCTGGCTGGTGTGCAGGGTGTTGTCGATGACCTTCACTGGCTTCTCGATTTTTGCACCCAGGCCGGTGGCAACCACGGTTACATGCAGCTCATCGCGCATGTCCGGATCGATAACGGTACCGACTTTGACCATGGCGTGCTCGGAAGCGAAGGCTTCGATGATGCTACCCACGTCGGAGTACTCACCCAGGGACAGGTCGGGACCGGCGGTGATGTTCACCAGGATGCCGCGTGCACCTTGCAGGTTAACGTCTTCGAGCAACGGGTTGCGGATGGCCGCTTCGGTGGCTTCGCGTGCACGGTTCGGACCGCTGGCGCAGCCAGTGCCCATCATCGCCATGCCCATTTCGCTCATGACCGTACGTACGTCGGCAAAGTCGACGTTGATCATGCCTGGGCGCTTGATGATGTCGGAGATACCGCGAACGGCACCGGCCAGTACATCGTCAGCCTTGGCGAAGGCAGACAGCAGGCTGGCATCCTTGCCCAGGATGGTCAGCAGTTTCTCGTTGGGGATGGTGATCAACGAGTCGACGCTTTCAGACAGCAGACGGATACCTTCGTCGGCGATCTGCATGCGCTTGCGGCCTTCGAACGGGAACGGACGCGTCACGACAGCAACGGTCAGAATCCCCATTTCCTTGGCCACTTCGGCAATGATCGGTGCAGCACCGGTACCGGTACCGCCGCCCATGCCGGTGGTGATGAACACCATGTTGGTGCCTTGCAGCACTTCGGCAATACGCTCGCGGTCTTCCAGGGCGGCTTGACGGCCGACTTCCGGATTGGCGCCAGCGCCGAGGCCCTTGGTCACCGCGGTGCCCAATTGCAGGATGGTCCGCGCGCCGATGCTTTTGAGCGCCTGGGCATCAGTGTTGGCGCAGATGAACTCAACGCCTTCAATGTTGCTCTTGACCATGTGGTTGACAGCGTTGCCGCCGCCACCGCCGACACCGATTACTTTGATAACCGGGCTAGCGGGGATATTGTCTACGAGTTCGAACATGTTCCCTCTCCTTTCATTTTCTCTAGTTTTTTCGCCTACTGCTTGTTGCGGGTGTTGCGGTGTCGCGGTAAATCTTTAGAAATTGCCTTTTACCCAAGCCTGCAGCCGCTCGAACAACGGCGCTTTCGCCTCGTCGTCGCTGCGGTAGCTGTCACGGATGCTCGGGCCCGACAGGGAAATGCCGTCGGTCTGCTTTTGCAGCCCGTACAACAGCAAGCCCACACCGGTGGAATAAATCGGGTTGCGCACTACGTCGCCCAGGCCTTTCACGCCATGGGGCACGCCCAGGCGCACCGGCATGTGGAAGATCTCTTCGGCCAACTCGACCGCGCCTTCCATCTTCGAGGTACCACCGGTCAGCACGATGCCGGCCGGGATCAAATCTTCGTAGCCGCTGCGGCGCAGTTCAGCCTGGATCAGGGTGAACAGCTCGTCGTAACGTGGCTCGACCACTTCGGCCAGGGCCTGGCGCGACAGCTCGCGCGGTGGACGGTCACCCACGCTTGGCACCTTGATGGTCTCGCCGGCACCGGCCAGCTTGGCCAGGGCGCAGGCGTAGCGGATCTTGATTTCTTCGGCGTACTGGGTCGGTGTGCGCAACGCCATGGCGATGTCGTTGGTGACCTGGTCGCCGGCAATCGGGATCACCGCGGTGTGACGGATCGCACCCTCGGTGAAGATCGCGATGTCGGTGGTGCCGCCGCCGATGTCCACCAGGCACACGCCCAGCTCTTTTTCGTCGTCGGTGAGTACCGAGTAGGCCGAGGCCAACTGCTCGAGAATGATGTCGTCGATTTCCAGGCCGCAGCGGCGCACGCATTTTTCAATGTTCTGTGCGGCGTTGACGGCGCAGGTCACCACGTGAACCTTGGCTTCCAGACGCACGCCCGACATGCCCAGGGGCTCGCGCACGCCTTCCTGGTTGTCGATCACGTAGTCCTGCGGCAGGGTGTGCAGCACGCGCTGGTCTGCCGGGATCGCCACGGCCTGGGCAGCGTCGAGCACGCGCTCAAGGTCGGCCGAGCTGACTTCACGGTCGCGGATCGCCACGATGCCGTGGGAGTTCAGGCTGCGGATGTGGTTGCCGGCCACGCCGACGAACGCCGAGTGAATCCGGCAACCGGCCATCAACTGCGCTTCTTCGATGGCGCGCTGGATCGATTGCACGGTGGACTCGATGTTCACCACCACGCCCTTCTTCAGGCCCCGGGACGGATGCGTGCCAATACCGACGATTTCGATCGCGCCGTCTTCCCCGACCTCGCCCACCAGCGCCACCACCTTGGAGGTGCCGATATCGAGACCGACGATCATTTTGCCGCTTTGCACGTTTGCCATGGGTCCTGCCTCTTCTTAATTCTTCGCGACAGCGGGTTGTGCTGCCGTGGGCGCAGCCGGTGTACGCCAGCCGACGGCCAGGCCGTTGGCGTAACGCAGGTCGACGCTCGCAATGTTCGTAATCTGTTCTTTCAAGGTTTTTTCATAGATGGCAATAAAGCGGCGCATCTTTTCCACCAAGCGGTCGCGTCCCAGCAACAACTCGATGCCCGGGCCGGAACTGCCTGCCCCGGTCGTCAAAAACCAGCTGCCCCGCTCACGCAATTCCAGGCGTGCAATGGAGAAGCCCAGTGGCCGCAGCATCTGGCTCAAGGCCTGGTACTGCTGCATCACTTGCTGCTGCGCCCGCTGCGGCCCGAACAGCTGCGGCAGGTGTTCGTAGTTGGCCAGCTCACGCGGGGTGAACGCCTGGCCCTGGTTGTTCAACAGCGCTTCATCGCCCCAACGGGCCACGGGCAGTTGTTCTTCCAGGCGGATCGTCACCTGGTCCGGCCATACACGGCGAACTTCGGCGTGGGCGATCCACGGCATCTGTTCCAGCTCCGAGCGCATGCCCGCCAGGTCGATGGTAAAGAAGCTCGCCGCCAGGTATGGGCCGATGCGCTGCTGTACCGCTTGCTGGCTGATGTAGCTCAAATCGCCCTGCACGCTGATCTTGGTGATCGGCCGGTCGGCATACGGCAACAGGCGCTGCGCGCCTTCGTACGTACCAAAGCCCAACACCACCAGCAGCACCGGCCAGAACAGCGCCTTGATAAAACCAAAGTTGGCTTTTGGCAGGCGCGAAGACATCGGCTCCTTAGCCACCATTCGGCTTGCACCCCGTGGCACCGGCTTGCGGCTCGGTGCTTGTGGGGGCTGATGACGAAGCGATGCGCCGTTCATGTGTTTAGCCTCTTGGCTCAATGCTGTCGGCCAGGATCGCCAGCACTAACTGCTGGAAATCCAGACCGGCGGCACGGGCTGCCATGGGAACCAGGCTGTGGTCGGTCATGCCCGGTGCGGTGTTGACTTCAAGGAACCAGAAATTCCCTTGGTCATCCTGCATCACGTCTGCCCGCGCCCAACCGGCGATACCCAGCGCCTCACAGGCTTTCGCCGTGAGGTCCATCAATTCTTGTTCCTTGGTTGCTTCAAGGCCGCAGGGGATCCGGTACTGAGTATCGGAAGCCAGGTACTTGGCGTCGTAGTCATAAAAGGTGTGGGGCGTGCCCAAAGCGATGGGCGGCAATACCTGGCCACGCAGGGTGGCGATGGTGTACTCGGGACCGGAAATCCACTGTTCCACCAACACTTGCGAATCGTAGGTACTTGCCGCTTTCCATGCGTCGATCAATTCGGCGGCCGAGTTCACTTTAGCCATGCCGATACTGGAGCCTTCATGGGCTGGTTTGACGATCAAAGGCAGGCCCAGTTCCTTGGCCGCAGAAATACAATCGTCTTCGCTGCACAGTACGGCGTGACGCGGGGTCGGAATGCCCAGGCTGTGCCACACCTGCTTGGTGCGCAACTTGTCCATCGCCAAGGCCGAGGCGAGGATGCCGCTGCCGGTGTAAGGGATGCCGGCGCATTCGAGCAGGCCTTGCATGCTGCCGTCTTCACCGCCGCGGCCGTGAAGAATGAGAAAGGCGCGGTCGATCTTTTCGGCCTGCAGGCGGGCGAGGAAATCATCGCCCACATCGATACCGAACGCGTTCACGCCAGCACTTTGCAGCGCCTCAAGCACCGCATTGCCGGACTTGAGCGACACTTCGCGCTCGGCGCTCTTGCCGCCGAACAGCACGGCGACGCGACCGAAGTCGGCAGGCGCAAGGGTGGAAAACAGGGAGCCGTAGTCAGTGATCATTTCGACTTCCCCTTGGCCGCGGCTGCAAACAGCGGGCTCGCCAGCAACTTGGGCGCAAGGCCACCGATATCACCGGCGCCCTGGCACAGCAGGATGTCGCCGGCACGCAGCAGCGGCTTGACGATAGGCGCCAGGTCCACGCCACGCTCGATGTAGATCGGGTCCAACTGGCCACGCTGGCGGATACTGTTGCACAGCTTGCGGCTGTCAGCGCCCGGGATCGGTTCTTCACCGGCCGGGTAGACTTCCATCAGCAACAGGACGTTGGCATCGGCCAGTACATTGACGAAATCGTCGTACAGGTCGCGGGTGCGGCTGTAGCGGTGCGGCTGGTACACCATCACCAGCCGGCGCTCCGGCCAGCCACCGCGCACGGCCTTGATCACGGCCGCCACTTCGGTCGGGTGGTGGCCGTAGTCGTCCACCAGCATCACGTCACCGCCTTCAACCGGCAGTTGGCCGTAAACCTGGAAGCGACGGCCCACACCGGCAAAGCGCGACAGGCCCTCGACGATGGCTTCATCGCTGACGCCTTCATCGGTAGCAATGCAGATGGTCGCCAAAGAGTTCAGCACGTTGTGGTTGCCCGGCATGTTCACCGACACATCCAACGGCTCGCGGTCGGGGCGCAGCACGGTAAAGAAGGTTTGCATGCCTTCCTGGCGCACATTGATTGCGCGCACGTCGGCATCTTCGCTGAAGCCGTAGGTCACGGTCGGGCGCTTGACCTGGGGCAGGATTTCACGCACTACCGGGTCGTCCAGGCACACCACGGCCAAACCGTAGAACGGCAGGTTGTGCAGGAAGTCGACGAAGGTTTTCTTCAGTTTGTTGAAGTCACCGTCGTAGGTCGCCATGTGGTCTTCGTCGATGTTGGTGACGACGGCGACCAGCGGTTGCAGGTGCAGGAAGCTCGCGTCACTTTCATCGGCTTCGGCGATCAGGTAGCGGCTGGTGCCGAGCTGGGCATTGGTGCCAGCTGCATTCAGGCGGCCACCGATGACGAAGGTCGGGTCCAGGCCACCGGCGGCGAACACCGAGGCGATCAGGCTGGTGGTGGTGGTCTTGCCATGGGTACCGGCGACGGCGATGCCGTGGCGATAGCGCATCAGCTCGGCGAGCATCTCGGCACGCGGCACCACTGGAATACGGCGTTCAAGGGCAGTGGCCACTTCCGGGTTGGAGGTGTTCACGGCACTGGACACCACCAGCACGTCGGCCTCGGCAGCGTTCTCGGCACGGTGGCCGATAAAGATCTGCGCACCGAAGGACTTCAGGCGATCAGTGACCGGCGACTCTTTCAAATCCGAGCCGGACACCTGGTAGCCCAGGTTCAGCAACACTTCGGCAATCCCGCACATGCCCACGCCACCGATACCGACGAAGTGAATACGGCGGATGCGGCGCATCTCGGGTTGCGGCATGGCTTTCTGATTCTCAACCATGGGCCACCTCCAGGCAGATATCGACCACGGTACGGGTTGCGTCAGGTTTGGCCAGGCGGCTTGCGGTGCTCGCCATGCTGTTGAGTCGTTCCGGTTGCATCAAAACCTCGGTCAGGCGAGCGGCCAAATCGGCGGCGCCAGTCGTTCTTTGCGGCAGCAGGAAGGCAGCGCCCTCCCCGGCCAAATATTCGGCGTTGCGAGTCTGGTGATCGTCGATGGCGTGGGGCAAAGGCACCAGCAAGGACGGCAGACCGGCGGCCGCCAGTTCACTGACGGTCAGCGCACCAGCGCGGCAGACCACCAGGTCGGCCCAGCCATAGGCTTGGGCCATGTCTTTGATGAAGGGCTGTACATTGGCCTCTACACCGGCCTCGCGATAACGCGCGGCGGTGACTTCATCGTGGTTCTTGCCGGCCTGGTGGAAGATCTCCGGGCGCACATCCTCAGGAAGTTGCGCAACGGCTTCAGGCAGCAATTTGTTCAGAGGCTCGGCGCCCAGGCTTCCGCCCAGGATCAGCAGGTGTGCCTTGCGCCCCGCCAGCGCGTCACGCGCAATGGCCATGAACAGTTCGGTACGCACCGGGTTGCCGGTGGTGCGAAGCTTGTCGGAGGCGGCGAAGGTTTTCGGAAAGGCTTCACACACCCGCGCAGCCAACGGCACCAGCAGGCGGTTGGCGGTACCGGCGACGGCGTTCTGTTCGTGGACGATCACCGGCACGCCCGCGAGTTTCGCCGCGACGCCACCGGGGCCGGTCACATAACCGCCAAAGCCGAGCACACACACTGGCTTGAGCTCGCGAATGATCTTGCGCGCCTGCATGACCGCCTTGAGCAGCACGAACGGCGCCTTGAGCAGCGACAACTTGCTCTTGCCACGCAAACCGGTGACGTTGATCAAATGCAGCGGCAAGCCGGCATTAGGCACCAATTCGTTTTCGATGCCACGGGGTGTACCCAGCCAGTGCACGGTGTAGCCACGGTTCTGGAATTCACGGGCGCAAGCCAGGGCCGGGAACACATGCCCCCCGGTGCCGCCTGCCATGATCAGCACATTAGCGCCCATGGGTCGGCTCCTCGGCGAAGTCGCTCTCGCTGAACTCCATCTCTTCGCTGCCCAGGTGGGTACGACTCTCCCACTCGATACGTAGCAGCAAGCCGAGACAGGCGCAGCAAATCACCAACGAACTGCCGCCGTAACTGAGGAACGGCAAGGTCAGGCCCTTGGTCGGCAGCAGGCCGACGTTCACGCCGATGTTGATCAGGAACTGGCCGATCCACAGGAAGGCCAACCCATAAGCCACGTAGGCAGCGAAGAACTGCTTGGCCTTCTCGGCCCACAAGCCGATGTACATGGCGCGCACGCAAACGAACACAAACAGCGCAACGGTGCACAGCGAACCCACCACACCCAACTCCTCGGCCAATACCGAGAACACGAAGTCGGTGTGGGCTTCCGGCAGGTAGAACTGCTTCTGCACACTGTTGCCCAGGCCCACGCCCAGCCACTCGCCGCGACCGAAGGCAATCAGCGCCTGGGTCAACTGGTAGCCGGAGCCGAACTGGTCGGACCAGGGGTCGGTGAAGGTGATCAAACGCGCCATCCGGTAGGGCTGCGCCTGCACCAGGATGGTCACCGCCGCGACCGCCAGCACCACCATCAAGGTGAAGCGGAACAGCCCGACGCCACCCAGGAACAGCATCGCGGCGGCGGCGCCCATCATCACCACCGTGGCCCCGAAGTCGGGCTCCATCAGCAACAGGCCAGCCATGGGCAGCAACACGATGAACGGCTTGAAGAAGCCCATCCAGCTTTCGCGTACTTCTTTCTGGCGGCGCACCAGGTAACCGGCGAGGTAGATCACCACGAACACCTTGGCGATTTCCGAAGGCTGCACGTTGAACGCGCCGAAGCCGATCCAGCGCATTGAACCGTTCACCTCGCGGCCAATGCCCGGCACGATCACCATGACCAGCAAGCCGAACGCACCGATCAGCATCAGCCAACCCAGACGCTGCCAGGTGGCAATCGGGATCATCATGGTGACGATGCAGGCGCCCAGGCCGATCACCAGGTACACCAGGTGACGGATCATCATGTACAGCGTGTTGCCCGACTGCACGGCAGCCACTTCGGAGGACGCCGAGGTGATCATCACCAGGCCCAGGCCGAGCAGCGCCAGGCAACCGGCGAGCATAGGGAAATCAAGGTCAATGCCGCGCCCGGTAATGATCGGCGACGGGTAGGGCTTGATGATGTTTCTCAGGTTGAGGCTCATGCCAAAGCCTCCACGGCGCGGGCGAACAGGTGGCCGCGCTCTTCATAGTTCTTGAACATGTCGAAGCTGGCGCACGCGGGCGACAGCAACACCGCATCGCCGGGCTGGGCCAGGGCTTTGCACTGGGCAATGGCGTCGTCCAGGGAAGCTGCGCGTACTTGCGGTACAGCGTCACCGAGGGCGGCGGCGATCAGGTCCGAATCGCGGCCCATCAACACCACGGCGCGGCAATGGGCGGCCACTGGCGCTTTAAGGTCCTTGAAGTCGGCACCCTTGCCATCACCACCGGCGATCAGCACCAGCTTGCCGTCGATATCGGCACCCAGGCCTTCGATGGCCGCCAGGGCCGCACCGACGTTGGTGGCTTTGGAGTCGTTGTAATAGCTGACGCCATTGAGGTCGCGCACCCACTGGCAGCGATGCTCAAGCCCGGCAAAGGTGCGCAGGCTGGCGAGCATGGCGTCGAATGGCAGGCCAACCGCGTGACCGAGCGCCAAGGCCGCCAGGGCATTGGAC
>NZ_WKCD01000148.1:0-13029 GCF_021606625.1 Pseudomonas sp. PA-4-8C | reverse complement strand
CAGTGACTTTTACTGTAACTCCTAGTGGGGCGGTGAAGTAATGGGTACCAGGTTGATTATAAACCTGCGTCTCTGCGCGCACGTAAGTTGAAGCAATTACACCACCAAACAATGCGCCAGAAAGCAATAAGGCCGACGATTTCTTGCTCACCATTTAAGGATCTCCATTAAGTGTGCCTCAGGGCACGATTGCAGTGTTAACCGCAACATCCCTGCCACCTAAGTTAAGAGACCTTTCATTCTAAATACACCTGTGAAACCTTGCAGACATCTATACCCATTAGCTATAACCTTAATAACTAAAACACCAACACCTCAAAAATCCTCTCATCATGCAGTTAGTTATCGAACAACCTCCCATTGTCGACACGTACCTTGCGCTGCTTGCGTTTAAGGGTACGGTATCCCCCTCCACTCTTGGGTATCCGTCACTTTAGATCAACGCAGCGCCCGACGAAGTACTTTGCCCACCGTTGTCTTGGGCAATTCCGTGGTGCGAAACTCCACGTACTTTGGCACCTTGTACCCCGTCAGGTATTCCCGGCAATGCGCAAGAATCTGCTCCTGGGTCAGGGCCGGATCCTTGCGCACCACGATGATTTTGACCTTCTCCCCACTCACGGCATCTTCCACACCGATCGCCGCCACTTCTGCGACATCCGGGTGCATCGCCACCACGTCCTCGATTTCATTGGGGTACACATTGAAACCCGAGACCAGAATCATGTCCTTCTTTCGATCCACCAGGCGGATATACCCACGTGCGTCCATCACGCCGATATCCCCGGTCGACAGCCAGCCCTCGGCGTCCAGCACCTCGGCGGTTTCTTTTGGCCGTTGCCAGTAGCCCTGCATCACTTGCGGGCCGCGAACTTGCAACTCGCCCTGCTCGCCAATGTCCGCCAGTACGCCGTCTTCGCGTACGAAGCGCACCCAGGTCGAGGGCAACGGCACGCCAATGCTGCCGGTGAATTCCATCTCACGCATGCGTGAAATATCAATGGGGCTGATGCTCACCACGGGCGAGCACTCGGTCAGCCCGTAGCCTTCGATGATCGGCAGCCCGGTGACTTCCTTCCAGCGCTTGGCCACCGCGGTGTGGGTGGCCATGCCGCCAGCAATCACCAGGCGCAGGTCGGAAAAGTCCCGTGCACAGAACTCCTTGTTTTCCAGCAAGCCGTTGAACAACGTGTTCACCCCGGCAATGCCATTGAAGCGCTCCTTGCGCAGGATCATCTGCACGCGCTTCACGTCCCGGGGGTTGGCGATGAGGATATTGCGTCCGCCCAGGCACATGAACATCAGGCAGTTCACCGTCAGGGAAAAGATGTGGTACAGCGGCAGCAAGGTCACATTGGTTTCCTGCTTGTGCAGGTTTAACTGGTCACCGACCCAGGCCTTGGCTTGCAGCAGGTTGGCAATGATGTTGCGGTGGCTGAGCATCACGCCCTTGGCATCGCCGGTGGTGCCACCGGTGTATTGCAGGAAGGCCAGTTCATCGCGGTGCAGGCTGACCGGTAAATGGTGCATGGCCCTGCCCTGTTTGAGCACCTGGTTGAAGCGCAGCGCGCCGGGCAGCCTGAAGGCCGGTACCTGCTTCTGCACGCTGCGCAGGATGAAGTTCATTGCCGCGCCCTTGAAGGTGCCCAGCAAGTCGCCAATGGCCGCGACCACCACACGCTTGACGCTGCTGCCGACCATGGCTTTTTCCAGGGTATGCGCGAAATTTTCGAAGATCACCACGGTTTCGGCGCCACTGTCCTTGAGCAGGTGCTTGAGTTCATGGGCGGTGTACAACGGGTTGACATTGACCACCACCGCCCCGGCCAGGATTGTGCCCAGCAGGCAGATCGGGTACTGCAAGCAGTTGGGCATCATCAGGGCCACGCGATCACCCTTCTTCACGCCCTGGCCCTGCAGCCAGGCGGCAAAGGCAATGCCCTGAGTGCGCCAATCGGCGTAGGTCATTTCGGTGCCGATGCTGACATAGGCCACCCGCTCACGAAATTTTTCCAGGTGCTCCAGGAACACTTCGCGCAGCGACGGGTAGTCCTCGATCCCAGCATCAATGTCCGCTGGCACGCCTGGCAAGTAAGTGTTCAACCAGATGCGTTCGGTGTGTTCCAGGCTGATAGCGTTCATGGCAGTGTCCTTATTGTTGTTTTTGATAGCGCTACTTTTCGACGATGGCGGTGATGCCCAACCCACCTGCCGCACAGATCGAGATCAGACCACGACCGCCACCGCGTTCGTGGATGGCCTTGGCCAGCGCCGCCAATTGCCGGCCACCGGTGGCCGCAAAGGGATGGCCGCAGCCCAGTGAGCCGCCTTTGACGTTCATCTTGGCGCGGTCGATGCTGCCCAGAGGGACATCAAGGCCGAGTCGTTCGCGGCAATATTGCGGGTCTTCCCACGCCTTGAGCGTGCACAGCACCTGGGCGGCAAACGCTTCGTGGATCTCGAAGAAATCGAAGTCGGCAAAACTCAAGCCTTCACGCGCAAGCATGCGCGGCACGGCGTAAACCGGCGCCATCAGCAGGCCCTCGGTGCCGTCGACAAAACTCACCGCAGCCGTTTCGCCGGTGCGCAAGTAGGCCAACACCGGCCAGCCATTGGCGGCGGCCCATTCTTCACTGGCGAGCAGCACTACCGAGGCGCCATCGGTCAGCGGGGTTGAGTTGCCAGCGGTGAGCGTGCCGTTCTGGCGGTCGAAGGCCGGCGACAAGCCTGCGAGCTTTTCCAGACTGATATCGGCGCGCAGGTTGTTGTCCCGAGCCAAGCCGCGATAGGGGCTGATCAGGTCGTCGAAGAAGCCGCGTTGATAAGCCGCATCCAGGCGCTGGTGGCTGGTGAGGGTCAGTTCGTCCTGGGCCAGGCGTTTGATCTGCCAGCGCTTGGCCATTTCTTCGCAGTGCTCGCCCATGGACAGCCCGGTGCGCGGCTCGCCATTGCGCGGCAGCAGTGGCTTGAACAGCATCGATGGGCGTACTTTCAGCAACGCCTTGAGCTTGTCACCCATGCTTTTGGCGCGATTGGCCGCAAGCAAGGTATGGCGCAAGGATTCGTTGATGCCAATGGGCGCGTCGGACGTGGTGTCGGCGCCACCGGCGATGCCCACTTCAATCTGGCCTAGGGCAATTTTATTCGCCACCAGCAACGCAGCTTCAAGCCCGGTGCCACAGGCTTGTTGCACATCATAGGCAGGGGTTTGCGGGGACAACGTGGTGGACAACAGCGCCTCGCGAGCCAGGTTGAAATCCCGCGAGTGCTTGATCACCGCCCCGGCGGCAAACTCGCCCAGGCGTTGGCCGTGCAGGTTGTAGCGCTCCACCAACCCTTGCAGGGCGGCGACCAACAGGTCCTGGTTACTGTCGTGGGCATACACCGTGTTGGAGCGCGCAAATGGAATACGGTTGCCGCCGATAATCGCCACGCGGCGGGTCGGGGCTGGGGTAAAACTGTAGTCACTCATTGCTGGCTCTCTTTGCAAATGAATAGCCCGCGCATATGGGGCTTGTCCCCGGCGAAATTGCGCACTTCGAACTCGCGCCGTGGGCCGCTCACGGGGTGGCCCCATAGGGCAACCTGGCCGGGCAGGAAGATCGGCAATTTGAAGTCGCAATGGGCCTCGGCCTGGTCCAGCCCGCCGGGTGGCTGTTGCGCTGCCAATGCGCGGCCCAGGGTCCACATGCCATGGGCGATGGCGCGACGAAAGCCGAAGAGTTTGGCACCGATGATTGAGGTGTGAATGGGGTTGAAATCCCCCGAGACCTTGGCAAAGCGTCGCCCCAGGTCGGCGGGCAGCACCCAACGCTGGGTGCGTAACAGGCCGTGTTCCTGCAACGGCAGTGGGTCGCTCCAGGGTTCACCCACCGGGTTGCTGACATCACGGCGCAAATACAGGCTGTCGCTTTCCCACACCAGGGTTTCCCTGCTGTAGGCGCGGGTGGCGATGCTCAGCGCCTGCCCCTTCGGATGGGCCACCCAGCGCTCGCAATACACCTCCAGGCGCAGCGCCTGGCCCTCGTGCAGGCGCTGGTGCTGACGAATGCGATTGGCCAGGTGCACCATGCCACTGGCCGGGTACGGAAAGCTCGGCCGAGTCAGCAACAGGAGGTGCAGGGGGAACGCCAGCACATGGGGATAGGACAATGGCACGCCCTGCTCGCGACGAAAGCCACACGCCCGTGCGTATGCGGCGATACCGGGCGGCGAAAGTTCCACCGCGCTGCGCACCAGGCGCGCTGTTGGCAATGGCGGCGCACCGTCTAACTTGGGTTTGCGCAAGGCGCGCAGGCCGTCGAGCAACAACTGCGTGCGCGACGGCGGTGGGTCGATAATCTGCGTCACGTAGTCCATCGGTCAGGCTCCCAACAGGCTTTGGCCGCACACCCGCACCACCTGGCCATTGACCCCGCCCGACGCGGGGTGGGCCAGCCAGGCAATGGTCTCGGCCACGTCGATGGGTTGCCCGCCCTGGGACAACGAATTCATGCGCCGCCCTGCCTCGCGGATCATCAGCGGGATCTTGGCGGTCATCTGGGTTTCGATAAAGCCGGGCGCCACCGCGTTCACCGTGACCTGCCGGGCTGCCGCACGCGGTGCCAGGCCCTGCACCAGGCCGATCACCCCGGCCTTGGACGTGGCGTAGTTGCTCTGCCCCAGGTTGCCGGCTATGCCGGAAATCGACGACACGCACACAATGCGCCCGCCGGGGTTCAAGCCCTGGCTGTCGAGGAGGGCCTCACTGAGCTGCAACGGTGCTTCGAGATTGACCGCCAGGACACTGCGCCAGGCGACCTCGGTCATTTTGGCGATGGTCTTGTCGCGGGTGATCCCGGCGTTGTGCACCACCACATCAAAAGCGCCATATTGGCTGACATGGGTTTGCAACAGCGCGGCGGTGTCAGCGGCGGTGATATCCAGGGGCAGCGCCGAACCGCCCACGCTGGTCGCCGCCTGCTGCAGGGCTTGCTGCGCCTGGGGCACGTCCACGCACACCACATGGGCACCGTCGCGCGCCAGCACCTGGGCAATCGCCAGGCCTATGCCACGGGAGGCGCCGGTGACCAGGGCACGTTTGCCGGCAAAGGGTTTGTCCCAGTTGATGGCGGCATGGCCATCGACCGGTTTTTCCAGGCGCACCACCTGCCCCGAGACATAGGCGGAACGGCGCGACAGGAAAAACCCTAGGCTGCTGTCCAGCGCGTCTTCCGCACCCGGCGCCACGTACAGCAATTGCACGGTGATCGCGCGGCGCAGCTCCTTGGCCAGCGAACGCACCAAGCCTTCAAGAGCGCGTTGGGCGATGGCCTGGGGCAAGTCGTGGCAATGTTCGGGCGCGGTGCCGAGCACCACCACCCGGCCATGCTGGCCGAGGCGCTTGGCATTGCTGTGAAAGAACAGGTAGAGCTCGTCCAACTGTTGCAGGTCGGTCACGCCGCTGGCGTCGAACACCGCGCCTTGCACCTTGACCGTGGACGGTGCCTTGAGCGTCGCCGGGGTCGCGGCGACGGTGTCGGTGGCGCTGAAGATGCGCTGCACCGAAGCCAGCAGGCGCCCTGCCCCGGCGATGATCACAGGGTTAGCCAGGCCGGCCTGGCCGCTGCGATGCCGTTGCAGCGCCAAGGGTTGCGGCAAGCCAACGGCCTGGGCCAGGCGCCGGCCCCAGGGGGAATTGACGAACGAAAGGTAGCTGTCACTCATGGTAAGCACTCACTCACAACACATACGTGCCTTGTAAACCCGATCGAATGTGGGAGCTGGCTTGCCTGCGATGCAGACGACTCGGTGTGTCAGTCAAACCGAGGTGATGCCATCGCAGGCAAGCCAGCTCCCACAGGTGGACCGGGTTTTCTCTTAATTGACCGGGACGCTGCGCCGTTTGGCCACCGGCTCGAGTGCCTGCTTACGCTGCTGCAGAGCCTCCAGCAAACCAAAGTCCTGGGGAAAGTCATCCACCTGGATACCGTGGTCGGCGTATTCCACATAGCGCGCCAGCAAGGCGTCTTCGTCGTCGCTGATCAAGTCCAGCGCCCGCGCCTTGACGCGCCAGTCGGTGAAGGCCATGGCAGAAATCGGCAGCGGGCCGAGCAAACCTTGCTTGATGGCGGGTTTGAGCCGCGCCTCGATCAACTCCACTTGGGGCAACAAACGGAACCCCAGTTCGCCATACGCCAGCTTGTCGATTTCCGGACGCGGGATGTAGGAATTGGCCAGCAACCGGTCGCGGGTCTCGCCAGGGGTCTGCACCACCTCCGCCACCTGCGCCAACAGGCGATCCGACGGTTTGCGCTGCGGGATGCCAAACGGAAAACTCAACGCACGCACCATTGCTGCTGCGGGCTTTGAAGGGTAGTTGTCGAGCACTTCGGCCAAGGCTTCGTGGGCGCGCAACAAGGCGTCCTGGGCCGCCCAGTGCACCAGCGGCAAGTCCGCCTGGGGCCTGCCGTCATCCTCGAAGCGCTTGAGCACGCAAGACAGGATGTACAGCTGCGACAGGATATCCCCCAGGCGCCCGGTGATATTTTCCTTGCGCTTGAGGGCGCCGCCCAGCACGCCCATGGAAATATCCGAGATCAGCGCCAGCACCACCGACAGCCGATTGGCCTGGCGGTAGTAGGCCGCCAGCGCCGGGTCGGTCTTGGCCGGCGCCGAAATCAGGCGCCCGCCGGTCAGAGCATGCACCGCTGCGCGTACGGCGTTGGCCACGACAAAACTCACATGGCCGAACATCGCGCTGTCGAAGTCTTCCAGAGCCTTGCGCCGGTCGGGGTTGTGCGCCGCTTCCATCTCGCGGAACACGTAGGGATGGCAACGAATCAGGCCCTGGCCAAAGATGATCAGGCAGCGGGTCATGATGTTCGCGCCCTCTACCGTAATGGCGATGGGGCTTTGCTGGTAGGCACGGGCGAGGAAGTTATTGGGGCCCATGCAGATGCCTTTGCCGGCGACGATGTCCATGCCATCGTTGACGATGATGCGCGCACGCTCGGTGACGTGGTACTTGGCGATGGCCGAGATCACCGACGGTTTCTCGCCGGCGTCCAGGGACGCCACCGACACCTTGCGCACCGCATCGCAGGCATACAGATGCCCGGCCATGCGCGCCAATGGCGCCTGCACACCTTCGAACTTGCCGATGGGCAGGCCGAATTGCTTGCGCATCGCCGCATAGGCGGTGGTGCCGCGCACCGCCACTTTGCCCAGGCCGACGTTGGCCGAAGGCAGGGAAATCGCCCGACCTGCCGCCAGGCATTCCATCAACATGCGCCAGCCGTTGCCTATTTGTTCGCGACCACCGATCACCCACTCCAAGGGAATGAACACATCCTTGCCGGTGGTTGGGCCGTTCTGGAAGACCGCATTCAACGGCCAATGACGCCGGCCGCTGTTTACGCCCGGATGAGAGGTGGGGATCAACGCACAGGTAATGCCCAGGGAACCTGGCGCGCCAAGCAAGCCCTGCGGGTCTTCGGCGCGGAACGCCAGGCCCAGCACCGTGGCAATCGGGCCGAGGGTGATGTAACGCTTGTCCCAGGTCACTTTGAAACCCAGTACTTCCTCGCCCTCATGCATACCTTTGCAGACGATGCCCAGGTCAGGGATCGCGCCGGCATCGGAGCCCGCATACGGGCTGGTCAGGGCGAAACAGGGGATGTCGTCACCGCGTGCCAGGCGCGGCAGGTAGTAGTTGCGCTGGGCGTCGGTGCCGTAATGCAGCAGCAGCTCGGCCGGGCCCAGGGAGTTGGGAACCATCACCGAAATGGCTGCCGCCGAGCAGCGTGTCGACAGCTTCATCACCACTTGGGAATGCGCATAGTGGGAGAAGCCTTTGCCGCCGTACTGCTTGGGAATGATCATGCCGAGGAACCCGGCCTCCTTGGTGTACTGCCAGCCCTCGGGGGACATGTCCTGCCAGACTTGTGTGGTTTCCCAGTCGTTGGCGATGTCGCACAGGGTTTCGACTTCGTTGTCGAGGAAGGCTTGCTCCTCGGGGCTCAGGCTGGCCGGCGCGGCTTGCAGCAGACGCTGCCAGTTGGGTTTGCCGCTGAACAGCTCGGCGTCCCACCACACGGTACCGGACTCGATGGCCGCACGCTCGGTGTCGGACATCGCCGGCATGATCGTACGAAACAGGCCCAGGGCCTTGGCGGTCAGCAGCTTGCGACGCAGGGGTTTGATTGCCAGCACCACGGCGGGCAGCACCACCAGCAAAGCCGCGACAGTAAGGCCCAGGCCGGCCACCGCGTTGAACAGGTAACCAACCGCCAGCCAGACGATGCCGGCGCTTAGCCACAGGGCGGCGGCGGCTTGTCGGTAAGCCAGGGCAATCGCTGCTGCGATACCCACCAATAACCAGATAAGCATGGGGGAGACCTCTACTTGATTCAGGGTGTGGCAAACGCGTGGGCAGCTCGACATGAGCTGCGGCTGAAAACCACACTACAAACTTCAAAGAGCAAATTCAAATTTTGTTTTGAAATTTTTATTTAATCGTTAAACCAAAAAAAACACGGCTGAATGCCTCAACCGGTCATCACCGAAATAGACCACCGCCCTGTAGAAAGACACAGCTCGGAGGAAGGCTGCAAGATGCGCTTGCCGCCCTCCGTCATCGTCCTCAGGCCCCGTCAGAACGCATAGGTCGCTGACAAACTGACCACATCACCCGAAGACTCGGCCTTGCCATCCAGGCTTGCGCCGCCCAGTCGGTCGATGTTTTTGGTCTTGAGATTGACCTTCTGCACGAACTGATGGGAATAGGCCACATCCAGGCTCAAGCCCTTGACCGCCTTCACATCGTAGCCAGCCCCCAGCGAAAGGAACGTACGATCGCCATCGGGGATGCGTGGATCGCGGGTGGAGTTACGTGTAGGCGTCTGGTCGATAGCCACGCCGGCACGCAAAGTCAGTTCATCGGTCGCACGGTAGTCACCGCCGAGGGAGTACATCCAGGTGTTTTTGTATTTGTAGGGAATGGAGACAATGCGCATATCGCCGGAGTCGAGGGTCAAGTCCTTGAACGACGACCATTCGGTCCACGTGACGCTGGCACCCAGGGTCAGGCGATCGTTGAACTGATGCACCCAATCCAGGCCCGCAGTGGCAGGAATATCCAGTTGAACCTTGGCATGCGCACCGTTGGGGGCCAATTCCAGGCCAGGATAGGCGGTGTTGACCAACGTACCGGTGCCCCCGAATGGGCTGGGCTGAGTCATGAGGTTGTAGGAAAACTGATCGGCGTACAGGTTGTACTTACCCGTCATCTTGTTTTTGATCTTGGCGTGGTAATTCAGGCCCAGGGTGTCGCGCTCGGTGGGTTTCCACACCACGCCGGCAAACCAGCCAGTGGAAATATTGTCGACCTTGACCCGCATCAGCGCATGGCCCACGTCTGAGGGGAAGTTGATCCCGCCAAGCTCGGAGTCAGACACTGCCGCAGCGGACAACAGGTCGACGTTCTGGCTGACGAAGCCCTTGCTGTGCTGCACGATCATGCCGCCGCCCACGGAGAACTGGTCGTTGACTTTAAACAACAGCGAGCCCGTCAACCCGACGGTTTCGATTTTGGTATCCACGGCAAAGTCGCGCAGTTTGGAGTCTTCATTCCAGGTGGAGCGCATGCCCTGTGGCACCACTTGGCTCAAGCCGAAGGCAAACCGGTCGCCCAAGGGCATCACCATGAAGCCGGTGGGCAGCCAGGCCGTGAAGCCGCCCTGGCCACCGTCGTTGTTATTGACAGCGGTTGCTGCGCCATCGGGAAAACCATTCTCGTCCAACGGCGTACTGGAAATCGGGTTGCCGGCGTAATCCGAGGCACTGCCCTTGTACTTGATCTTGATGCGCGCATAGTCGACCGTGAATTGCGCAACATTGTGTTCGACAAACGCCATGGCGGCCGGGTTGTTATAAGCCGAGCTCGGGTCGTTCTTGAACAACGAGCCGCCGGCAAATGCCCTGCCCCAACCAGGTGCGCCGTAGGTCGGGGTAGAAAAACCGCCAGCCTGTGCAGGCGCGATGAAGGCGGTTACCCCTCCCATCAACGCCAGCCCCAGCAAAACCTGCACGTGTTGTTTCTTATTATTCATGCGGCACTCCTTTTTGTTATCCCTGTGAACCGGCCTCGCCCGTTCGTCTTGCTGCCCGGCACTGCCTGAACTGGCGCCTGGAAAAGGCGCCAGTCTTTCAGCAGGTGATCAACCCAGTGTTCCGACCGGCCATCAAGGCACGATGGTGAAGGTTGGGCTTGGGGTCACGCTCAAGCTCACCACGGTGCAGCTGCCGCTGAGCCCTTGGTTGGCCGCCGTCAGCACCCCACCGCTGTAGCCCACGGTGATGGTCGATGGGCCACAGTTAGAGGCTGGGTACAGGACAGAAGAGGCGATGGTATAGCCGACATTGGCGACCGAACCTGCCGCTGGGCCGGTGGCGGTCAATGTCCATGGCAACCCGGTGATTTTTGGCAATGCGCAAAGGCCGCTACCGCTCACCGTCACCCCGGTGATCTTGGCCACGCCAGTGGCGTCGACGTTGCCGGTAAAGTTGGCAGTGCAGTTAACGGTGGCCTGATAGGACGACGGTGATTTCACCGAAATAGTGCCAGGCGCCGTAAAGTTCGAATTAACCGGCGTGATGCTGTAGGCATTGGCCATGGAAGCAGCCCCCATGCAAACAGCCAAGGCAGAGAGCGACACGAGAGTTTTCAAGCTTTTCATTGTTTTTCCTCACATGTTATGGCGATTCATTTCGCCAGGGGTAATGGCCATGATCGAGAGGTCACGGTGAAACTGCAGAACTTCCCTTTCCAGCCAAATTTCAATGCATTTACCGCTACAACCGTTGGAACGCGTTATTCGACAACTTTGAAGTTGGGCGGCATCTTGATCGACACCGTCTTGATCTTGCAGTCTTCGCCAATCGCAACATCGGCGGCTTCCAACTTTCCGGTGGCGTTATCCCAAGTACCGTCGGCCGTCGACGGCCCACACTTGCCACCCAGGCCAAAGGCATGCACGTCCACGCTGATCTTCGACATGGAGCCGCTTTTTGTATCTTTGGCGATTAACACCCAAGGCAAGTTGATGGCTTCGACACGGCTGCACTTGAGGCCACCGTCGAACTCGACTTTGTCGACATTCACCGATGAACCATCGGCTGCAACCTTGCCGGCTACCTTGATGGTGCAGTCGGCACTGATGAGCTTGCCTTTGGAAAAGCTGATAGGCCCCTGTGCAGTGAAGGCACTGCCCGCGGGTTCGATACGCGCAGCCTGGGCCTGGTGATACACAATCAGGCCCATGGCCGCCAAGAAGATGTGGGCGGTGAACTTGGCAGAACTTTGCATGGTGTACGTCCTTCCCTTGAAATTATTGTTGTAGGGTCAAACCAGGTGCTTGCACTCAATACTCCGGGCGATCAGAACCTGCGCGATACACAGATCCCGAGTACACCCTGAAGGCTTACTTCATCTCAAAACGGCTTGGCACTACCGCTGTACTTTTCCAGGTACTTCAAGCGTTTTGACGGTTGAAGATTGGTCAGGTTGATATCACCGCCATAGTGATTCAGTACACGATGGTCCATGCGACGCCGCCACAAGTACGGCACATAAGCCCAGACAATCATGCTGGCGTAGCCATAGGGAAGTTGCGGTGATTCATCAAAGTGACGCAGCGACTGATAACTGCGCGTGGGGTTGGCATGGTGATCGGAGTGCCGCTGCAACTGGAACAGAAAGATATTGGTGACAATTCGATTACTGTTCCACGAGTGACGCGGCGAGCAGCGTTCATAACGGCCATTGGGCAACTTCTGACGCTTGAGGCCGTAATGCTCGACATAGTTCACCACTTCCAGCAACGAGAACCCGTAGATGCCCTGGATAATCAGGAACGGAATTACCGCCGCCCCCAGCCAGGCAATCATTGCGCCCCACAACACCACGCTGTACATCCAGGCGCTGAGCACCGCGTTCTTCCAGTGCAGGGCCGGCAGGCCGAGTTTGCGCAGGCGTTCGCGCTCCAGGTTCCAGGCCGACACGGCGCTGAACCACACCGAACGCGGCAGGAAAGCCCAGAAACTTTCACCCAGGCGCGAGCTGGCCGGATCTTCCGGAGTGGCGACCCGGACGTGATGGCCACGGTTATGTTCGGTATAGAAGTGCCCATAGAAGGTCGGAGCCAAGGTGACCTTGGCCAGGAACACTTCCAGGGGCTTGGGTTTGTGCCCCAGCTCATGGGCGGTGTTGATGGCAATGCCGGTGGCGGCACCGGTGGACATGGCCATGCCCACATAGGTCAACCAGCTGATTTCACCGTGAAGTTCAGTGCGTACGGTGATGAACGCGGCGGTCCTGGCCAGCCAGTTCGACGGTTCCAGGGTGGCCGTGGCCTGCAACAGGCCGCCGTTGATGATCCAGTCGATACCGCCCGCAGCGAGCCAACCGGTGATGACCACCGAGGCAATCACAAACAGCACCCCGGTGTAGACGATCCAGCGGTAGTAGCGTTGGGATTCAAGGTGGCTGACCGCAGATTCGGGCGGGTTGCTGACGTCTTCGCCAAGCAGGCCGTCAATCAGCGGGATCAAGCCGAAGATCACCAGCACGCCCACCCACCACAGTTGTTGCACGCCTGTGGTGATGGCAAGGGCGCCGGAGAGTAAGGGAGTCGCCAGCGGCATAATGCCGAGCCACCACAGGTGGCGTTTGCCGTCGGCCCACACGGTCGCAGCTGCCAGCGTCTGGCTCATGGCAGCCTCCGAACACAGTCGGTAGGCGATGCGGCAGCGGTGCGCTGACTGCTGCGAGAAATCATGCATGCGATAAAAGGCGTTTTTTTCATTATTTTATTCGCTCTTAGGCATTTCAAAAATAATTTCAAATTACACATTGAAATATTTTTTTAAATAAATAGCGCGGAATCGTTAGGTCGTCAACTAGTTTCTCCAGCCCTTTTTTCCGTGACCGAGCAGTCTCTTTTCAGCCATTGGGTCAGGTACTCAGGGCAGGCATCAACGCTAATGAAC
>NZ_WKCD01000147.1:0-13090 GCF_021606625.1 Pseudomonas sp. PA-4-8C | reverse complement strand
CCGCTCAACTGCTCGAAGACGCTGCCGCCGAAGACGGTAGCAACGTGGTAGCGGTGATCCTTAACCGCAACTACGGCCAGCACGCGGCGATCATGGCCGGCTTCGAACAGTGCCGTGGCGAAGTGGTGATCACCCTCGACGCCGACCTGCAGAACCCGCCGGAAGAAATCCCGCGCCTGGTCGAGCAAGCTGCCCTTGGCTACGACGTGGTCGCCACGGTGCGCAATAACCGCCAGGACTCGGCCTTCCGCCGCTGGCCGTCGCGCTTGATCAACCTCGCCGTGCAGCGCTCTACCGGCGTGGCCATGACCGACTACGGCTGCATGTTGCGCGCCTACCGCCGCACCATCGTCGACGCCATGCTCGCCTGCCGTGAGCGCAGCACGTTCATCCCGATCCTGGCCAACGGCTTCGCCCGCCACACCACGGAAATCCTGGTGCACCACGCCGAACGTGAGCACGGCGAATCCAAATACAGCGCCATGCGCCTGATCAGCCTGATGTTCGACCTGCTGACCTGCATGACCACCACGCCCTTGCGCTTGCTGTCCATCGTCGGTTTCAGCCTCGCGGCGCTGGGCGTGCTGTTTGCCTTTGCCCTGATCGTCATGCGCCTGGCGTTCGGCGCCGACTGGGCTGGCGATGGCCTGTTCGTGCTGTTTGCGGTGTTGTTCGTGTTCACCGGTGGCCAGTTCATCGGCATGGGCCTGCTGGGCGAATACCTGGGCCGCATGTACAGCGATGTACGTGCCCGCCCACGCTTCTTTATTGAAAAAGTGCTGCGCAACCAACCGGCAGCACCGGCTCCAGTCGTCGTGGTCGACGGCCTGGTGTCTTCCCATACGTCTACTTCTTCTTCGGATCAGGTCCAGTCATGAGTTCAAAAGCTGTTGTATTCGCCTACCACGATATTGGCTGCGCAGGCATTGAAGCGCTGCTCAGCGCCGGTTACGACATTGCCGCCGTGTTCACCCATGCCGATGACCCCAAGGAAAACAACTTCTACGGTTCCGTCGCCCAACTCTGCGCCCGCAATGGCATCCCGGTACATGCTCCGGAAGACGCCAACCACCCGCTGTGGATCGAACGTATTGCCAAGCTGAACCCGGAGTACATCTTCTCGTTCTACTACCGCAACCTGCTGAGCGAACCGCTGTTGGCCACCGCCCGCAAAGGCGCGTTCAACCTGCACGGCTCGTTGCTGCCTAAGTACCGTGGCCGCGCCCCGGCCAACTGGGTGCTGGTCAACGGCGAAACCGAAACCGGCGTGACCCTGCATCGTATGGTCAAGCGTGCCGATGCCGGCGCCATCCTGGCCCAGCAGACTGTCGCCATCGAACGCAGCGATACCGGCCTGAGCCTGCACGCCAAGCTGCGTGATGCGGCCACGGCTCTGCTGCGTGATGCCCTGCCACAGCTGGCCCAGGGCAAGCTGAGCGAAACCGCTCAGGACGAAAGCAAAGCCACCTATTTCGGTCGTCGCACCGCCGCCGATGGCAAGCTGGACTGGAAACAGCCCGCCGAGCAACTGTTCAACCTGGTGCGTGCGGTGACCCAGCCGTACCCGGGCGCCTTCTGCGCCGTGGGCGAGCACAAGCTGATCGTATGGCAAGCCGACGTAGTCAAGGGCAACGAAGGTCTGGCGCCTGGCCGTGTGATCAGCGTCAACCCGCTGCGCATTGCCTGCGGTGAAGATTCCCTGGTGGTCAAGTTCGGCCAGCGCAACGAAAACGGCCTGTACCTGGCAGGCCCGTCCCTGGCCGATGAACTAGGCCTGGTGGATGGCTCTGTACTGCGCGGCGCCGAGTCGGGTCGCAAGCCGCGCCGTACCCGTGTGCTGATCCTGGGCGTCAACGGCTTTATCGGTAACCACCTGTCCGAGCGCCTGTTGCGTGACGACCGCTACGAAGTCTACGGCCTGGATATCGGCTCCGACGCCATCGAACGCCTGCGCAGCCACCCCAATTTCCATTATGTGGAAGGCGACATCAGCATCCACACCGAGTGGATCGAGTACCACATCAAGAAATGCGACGTGGTGCTGCCGCTGGTGGCCATCGCCACGCCGATCGAATACACCCGTAACCCGCTGCGCGTGTTCGAACTGGACTTCGAAGAAAACCTCAAGCTGGTGCGCTACTGCGTCAAGTACAACAAGCGCGTGATTTTCCCGTCGACCTCCGAAGTCTATGGCATGTGCCAAGACCAGTATTTCGACGAAGACACCTCCAACCTGGTGGTGGGCCCGGTCAACAAGCAACGCTGGATCTACTCCGTCTCCAAGCAACTGCTGGATCGCGTGATCTGGGCTTACGGCGATAAGGGCCTGAAGTTCACCCTGTTCCGTCCGTTCAACTGGATGGGCCCGCGCCTGGACCGCCTGGACTCGGCGCGTATCGGCAGCTCCCGCGCCATTACCCAGCTGATCCTGAACCTGGTGGAAGGCACGCCGATCCGTCTGTTCGACGGTGGTGAGCAAAAGCGTTGCTTCACCGACATTGCCGACGGCATCGAAGCCCTGGCGCGCATCATTGATAACGACAATGGCGTGTGCGACGGCCAGATCATCAACATCGGCAACCCCGAAAACGAAGCCAGCATTCGCCAGCTGGGCGAAGAACTGCTGCGTCAGTTCGAGGCTCACCCGCTGCGCCACAACTTCCCGCCATTCGCCGGTTTCCGCGACGTCGAGAGCAAGGCGTTCTACGGCACGGGCTACCAGGACGTGGCACACCGCAAGCCGAGCATCGAAAACGCCAAACGCCTGCTGAACTGGGAGCCGAGCGTAGAGATGAGCGAAACCATCGGCAACACGCTCGATTTCTTCCTGCGTGAAGCCATGCTTGAAATTGCGGATAAAAAGTAATGCAGGCAGGTCTTCGCATCGACGTCGACACCTACCGCGGCACCCGTGAAGGTGTGCCACGGTTGCTCGACTCCCTGGCCGAAGCCGGGGTCAAGGCGACGTTCTTCTTCAGTGTCGGGCCGGACAACATGGGGCGCCACTTGTGGCGCCTGATCCGCCCGCAGTTCCTGTGGAAGATGCTGCGCTCCAACGCTGCCGGCCTGTATGGCTGGGACATCTTGCTGGCCGGCACCGCCTGGCCAGGCAAGCCGATTGGCCGCGACCTGGGGCATTTGATGCGCCAGGCCAAGGCCGCCGGGCATGAAGTCGGCCTGCACGCCTGGGACCACCACGGCTGGCAGGCCAACACCGGGCGTTGGAGCGAGGCACAGCTGGTCGAGCAGATTCGACGCGGCGTAGACACCTTGAGCGACATCCTCGGCGAGCGCATCGACTGTTCAGCGGCCGCCGGTTGGCGCGCCGATGAGCGCGTGGTGCAAGCCAAGCAAGGCTTCAACTTTCGCTACAACAGCGATTGCCGGGGCACCAGCCTGTTTCGACCAACCTTGGCCGATGGCAGCGCGGGCACCCCACAAATTCCGGTAGACCTGCCGACCTTCGACGAAGTCGTCGGGCCGGTGGTGGCTGCCAACGATTTCAACCGCTTCATTCTTGATCGGTTCAACGCGTCAAAGCTGAACGTCTACACGATCCACGCGGAAGTAGAAGGGATTCTGATGGCCAATGATTTTCGCCAGTTGCTCGCCCAGGCCGGGCAGCGCGGCATCGAGTTCAAAACCTTGGGCGAGCTGTTGCCCACGGATGTGACCACCCTGCCCCAGCAACAGCTGGTGCGCGGCGCCTTGAGCGGCCGCGAGGGTTGGCTGGGAGTGCAGCAGGCATGATCCGCCGCTGGGCTTTGCCCCTGCTCCTGCTGGCGTTCGCCGTGTTCTACCTGCTGCCGTTGGCCACCCATGGCCTGTGGATTCCCGATGAAACCCGCTATGCGCAAATCAGCCAGGAAATGCTGCTGACCGGCAAGTGGGCCGCGCCGCACTTCATGGGCATTCGCTACTTCGAGAAGCCAGCCGCAGGCTATTGGATGATCGCGCTGGGCCAGGCGATCTTCGGGCAGAACCTGTTTGGCGTACGGTTTGCCTCGGCCTTGAGTACCGGCTTGAGCATTCTGCTGGTGTATCTGGTCTCTCGCCGGTTGTGGAGCGACCCGCAAAAGAGTCTGGTCAGCACGCTGCTCTACATGAGCTTCGTCAGCGTGGCCGCGCTGGGCGGCTATGCCAACCTGGACCCGCAGTTCACCTTCTGGATCAATCTGACGGGCGTGGCCTTGTGGTTCTGTTTCGACAGCACCACGCGGCGCGCGCGCTTGTGGTCATGGGCCTTGCTGGTCCTGGCGTGCGGCATGGGCTTCATGACCAAGGGCTTCCTGGCGTGGTTGCTGCCGGTGCTGGTCGCCCTGCCCTACGCCGTCTGGCAAAAACGTTTTGTCGAGTTGTGCAAATTTGGCCCTGTTGCCGTGGTGGTGGCGATTGCTGTCAGCGTGCCGTGGGCGTTGGCTGTGCACCTGCAAGAGCCGGACTACTGGCATTTCTTTTTCTGGCACGAGCACATCCAACGCTTTGCCGGTGAAGACGCCCAGCACGCCGAACCCTTCTGGTATTACCTGCCGCTGCTGGTAGGGTTCGCGCTGCCGTGGGTCGCGCTGTTGCCGTCCGCGCTCAAGCAGGCCTGGCTGCAGCGGCGCGTGCCGAAAACCGCGTTCCTGCTACTGTGGCTGTTGATGCCCCTGGTCTTTTTCAGCCTGGCCAAAGGCAAGCTGCCCTCCTACATCATGCCGTGCATGCTCCCCCTGGCCTTGCTGATGGGCTCGGCCCTGAGCGACAAACTGGCTCAAGGCCGCGGCCGTGTGCTGCGCATCAATGGCTGGTTGAACTTGGTGATGGGTGTGCTGGTGTTGCTGGCCCTCAGCTGGTTCCAGTTGAAGAAGCCGGTCTACGAACCGGGTGAGGAAACCGTCAGCCTGGTGCTGGTGTTCATCTTTTTGTTCGGCTGGATCGTGGTCAATCTGCTGCAAGCGGCACGCCCCTTGGCATTGTGGGCCGCGCCGCTGATCGGCAGTGGATTTCTGGTGCTGCTGGTGCCTGCGGCGTTGCCCCATTCGGTGGTTTACAACAAGACCCCGGACCAGTTCATCATTGATCACATCGACGAGTTGCAGCCCAGCGTTGCCCTGCTGAGCAACGACCTGGGCGCCGCGTCGGCGCTGTCCTGGCGCCTCAAACGCCCGGATATCACGCTGTACAACACCTCGGGTGAGGTCAAGTACGGCCTGGCTTACGAGGACACGGCCCCGCGTCTGGTCGACCGTAACCGCATCCAGACGTGGATGGCCGAAACCCGTCGTACCGGCGCGGTAGGCGTGGTGATGCGCGTCAATAGCACCGGTGAAAAGGAAGAACTCGCACTGCTGCCCACCGACGGCAAACGGTATGCGCAAGGCAAGATCGTGATCCTGATTTTCCCGCAGGTCGCGCCATGATCACCCTGCTGCTACTGCTTACGGCCTGCCTGCTCACTTGCATGGGCCAGGTCTCGCAAAAGTTTGCTGTGGAAAGCTGGCGCGGCGTGCCGGATGGCTGGGCATCGAAACTGCGCTCGCCGTGGTTGTGGTCGGCGCTGGTGTGCCTGGGCCTGGGCTTGCTGGTGTGGCTGCTGGTGTTGCAGCGCCTGGAAGTGGGCATTGCCTACCCCATGCTCAGCCTGAATTTTGTGCTGGTCACGCTGATGGCGCGCTTTGTGTTCCACGAGCCCATTGATGGCCGTCACTGGCTGGGTGTGGGGCTGGTGATTGCCGGCGTGGTCTTGCTGGGGCGTCAGGTATGAGTCGCGTGCGGGGTTTCGCCCTGGCCCTGGGCAGTGTCGGCCTGGTGAGTGGTGCCCAACTGGGCATGCGCTGGAGTATGACGCGCCTGCCGCTCCCCTCTGAATGGCTGGCCGCCTTCACGGATAACAGCATCGACCTGGGCGCCCTGGGCGTGGTGATCCTGGCGATCGTCGCCTATGCGCTGTCGATGCTGTGCTGGCTCGGCACATTGAAGTACTTACCCCTGGGCCGCGCTTATTCGCTGCTCAGCATCAGCTACGCGCTGGTGTATTTGCTGGCCGCCAGCCTGCCAGTGTTCAACGAAAATTTCTCGCTTTCAAAAACCCTGGGGGTGGCTTTGGTCATCCTCGGTGTACTGGTTATCAACTCTCGTCGTGCTAGCACCTCAAGTCCCAGGAATACCCCATGAAAATCAGTGTATTTGGTAGTGGTTACGTTGGTCTGGTCCAGGCCACTGTATTAGCCGAAGTCGGTCACGATGTCATTTGCATGGACGTTGACAAGCACAAGGTCGAATCGCTGCAGAAAGGTCACGTGACCATCTTCGAGCCGGGCCTGGCAGCCATGGTCAAGGACAACCTGGAAAGCGGGCGCCTGCGCTTTACCCACGACGAAAAACTCGCCGTCGAACACGGCGAAGTGCTGTTTATCGCTGTGGGCACGCCGTCGGATGAAGACGGTTCGGCCGACCTGAAATACGTACTGTCGGTGGGTGATGCGGTTGCCCGCCACCGCGTGGCACCGGTGATCCTGGTGGAGAAATCCACGGTACCGGTCGGCACCGGCGACACATTGCGCGACCACATCCTCAATAACCTGCGCGCCGCCGGCCGTGAGCTGCAGTTCGATATCGTCTCCAACCCGGAGTTCCTCAAGGAAGGCTCCGCCGTTGCCGACTGCCGCCGCCCGGACCGGATCATCATCGGCTGTGAACGTGAAGAAGTACGTGACGTGATGCGCGACCTGTACGCGCCGTTCAACCGCAACCACGACCGCATCATCTTCATGGACCTGCGCAGCGCCGAACTGACCAAATACGCCGCCAACTGCATGCTGGCCACCAAGATCAGCTTCATCAACCAGATCGCCGAGCTGGCCGAACACCTGGGCGCCGACATTGAGTCGGTGCGCCTGGGCATCGGTGCCGACTCGCGCATCGGCTACCACTTTATCTACCCCGGCTGCGGTTATGGCGGCTCGTGCTTCCCCAAAGACATGCGCGCCCTGATCCACAGTGCCAAGCAGGCCAACTGCTCCAGCGACCTGCTCGAAGCCGTGGAAGCCATCAACCAGCGCCAGAAGAGCAAGCTGTTCGAGCGCATCAACGCGTTCTTCCAGGGCAACCTCAAGGGCAAGACGTTCGCTCTGTGGGGCCTGGCCTTCAAGCCCAACACCGATGACATGCGTGACGCCCCCAGCCGTGTGCTGATGGAAGCGCTGTGGGCCGCTGGCGCCAATGTGCGTGCGTTCGACCCGGAAGCCATGCAGGAAACCCAACGCATCTACGGGGACGACCCGCGCCTGATGCTGATGGGCACCCCGGAGTCCACCTTGGGCGGCGCCGATGCGTTGATCGTGTGCACCGAATGGCAGCAATTCAAGGCGCCGGACTTTGACCTGATTCACCAGCGCCTGAAAACCCCGGTGATCTTCGACGGCCGTAACCTGTACGACGGCGAGCGCCTGGCGCGCAAAGGCTTCAAATACTTCCCCATCGGCCGCGGCGATTCCTGCGAGTTGCCGATCCCCCAGCAAAACTGGGTGGAACAGGTCAAGGACGCTTGCTAGGTGAACATCGCCTTACCGTCCGCGCAGCGCGCAACGATCCGCCACCAGTCGCTGGGGCTTGGGATCTTGGCGCTGGTGCTGTTTATCGTCGGCAACTGGCACCAGGCGATCATCGGCTTTGATTCGCGCTTTGTGCTGTTTGCCCAGGAAATGCTGCGTCACGGGCCGAGTTTCTTTCCCACCACCTATGGTCAGCCGTATGCCGATTACCTGGCGACGTCGACCCTGTTGACGTGGCTGCTGTCGGTGCCCTTGGGCCAGGTCACCAGCCTGACGGCGTGGCTGCCCACTGCGGTCGCGTCGGCGCTGATTGTGGTGCTGGTCTATCGCCTCACTGCACCCTACTCGCCACGTTGGGGCCTGCTGAGTATTGCGATGCTGCTGCTCAGCAGTACGTTTGTCAGCGAAACCCGCGCAGTCTCCCTGGATCAGATGCTCGCCGCCGTGGCGTTGGCGGTGTTCTACCTGGGCTATGCCCATGACCATTTCGCCGCCGCCAAACGCCTGCATTGGGTATTTTTGCTGTTGCTGCTGGGGTTTGCCATTCGCGGCCCGATAGGCCTGGTGATCCCTACGGGCGTGTTGTGCAGCTACTACCTGATCAACCGCCAGTGGCGCCAGCTGTTCAGCTTTGGCCTGCTGGCACTGGCGCTGCTGGCAGCCTGCGTCGGCCTGTTGCTGCTGCTGGCCAAGCTCAGCGGCGGCGAAGATTTTATGCATGACGTGATTCGCATGCAGTTCCTTGGGCGCATGGATGGCAGCGAAGGCTCCGGCGGCGTGCTGTATTACTTCACCAGCTCTTTGGGCAATTACGCCCTGGCCTATCCACTGGCATTGTTAGTGCTGCTGGCGGTGCTGGTGGGCGGTCGACGTGCGCCGGACCCAGCGTTGAAGCTGGTGCTCTATTGCGCGGCAGCGGGTGTGCTGGTGATGTTGGGCCTGTCGGTACCCCAAGCCAAGAAAGCGCGTTATATCCTGCCGATGTTGCCGATGGCCGCGATCATTGCCGCGTACCCCTTCCAAGTCACGCAAGGGCGACTGTTTGCCTGGCTGCGCGCCTTGATGCTGGGCATCTGGACGCTGTTGCCAGCGCTGCTGGTCATTGGCCTGGTGGTGGCGCGACGGCACTACCCGGAGCCGCTGGCCGATCTTGCGCTCATCTTCGTCCTGCTTGGCGTGCTGCAGGTGCTGACCCTGCTGGTATTGGTCCGCTCGCGGATGCGCACCTACGGCCCCGCCCTGGCCGCCGTGCTCGCCCTGTGGAGCACCTACATCATGGTGGTCGAACCCCTGGAACGTCAGGTGTACGACACCCGCACCTTCAGCCTCGCCGTCAAGGCGCAAGTTCAGCTGCAACCGGCGCCGCTGGTATTGCATGCACTGGGCAAAGACGCGAAAGCCATCAAGTTCATGGTCAACTTCGATTGCGACAAGGTGCCGTTGTTTACTCAATTGCCCGCCGAATTGAAACCGGTCCAGGCGCCGGCATGGATAGTGATGAGCCAGACCGACTTCCAGGCGCTGGACGATCCGCGCCTGCGCTCAATCACGCCGACGCTCACGGCAGCGTTCGACAAAAACCCCTATGTGTTGCTGCATTTGGCAAAAACCTCGACGCCCTGAGTGCTTTTCCGGCTGCATTGTAAGAAAGAGCGCCCACTCTTCCACGAGTGGGCGGCTTTCATCATAGGTACCAAGAAAGTGCCTACATTTGTTTGCGTAATGGCTGGTGCACTTTCCCTTCCGGTGCTCGGAGCCCAACTGTAGACTCGCTGCCACGTGCACTCACTATCTACCACCCGACCGTCAGGACCAACCTGTAACGCTTGGGTCAGGGCACTTCACAACAACAAGGACGTTGTAGGCTGCCCGCGCGCGATGGCTTACTTCATTGAGAGGACAATGCCGTGCGAGATGACCTGTTAACCGTACCTTTACCCAGGCTGGATCGTTTGATGGCGTTGCGTGACGCACTGGTGGCGTTGAAGGGGCCGCTGGCCGACGATCCCAGGCTGCGCGAAGACCTGCAAGAGCGACTGTTCAATGAAGAAACCCACAGTCGCGTGCTGGGCAAGATCAACCCAACAACGGCCACAGCCACTGGGCCGATCACCTACGGCGACGCCGTTTAACTGCATTTGTTTTGCATTTAACATTCATTAATATGCAGTAGCGCCACTGAATCAAGCGCGGCACACTGCACAGGTTCCTTCCCCCAATGTTGGAACCTTCAAAGGGCTGTTCCGGGAAACCAGGCAGGCCTTTTTTTTCGCCCGCCGTTTATGGACCGTCTTTCAATGCTCGCTCGCTGGTTACCCGCTGCAATCAACACCCGTCCCGCCGAATGGAGCCGTGCAGCCATCGGCATGGCCCTGGGCACGCTATTGAGTGTCTGGGCGTGTGCCCAAGTATTCGGCATGGAGGTGGCCCTGCACCTGCTCGGCCCTCTTGGCGCCTCGGCGGTGCTGTTGTTTGCCGTGTCATCGGGCGCGCTGGCCCAACCCTGGTCGATCATCGGCAGTTACCTGTGTGCAGGCGTCGTGGCGCTGCTGGTCGCCCGCGTCCTGGGGCGCACCTTGGGCAGCGCGTGCCTGGCGGCGGGCATGACAGTGGTCCTCATCTGCTGGCTACGCTGCCTGCACCCGCCGGCCGGCGGCTTGGCCATGACCCTGGTGCTGGCCGACCCGGCATCCGTCGCCCTTGGCTGGTACGAACTGGCGCCGGTGATGCTCGGCGCTGGCGCCCTGCTCGCCTGTGCGCTGGCCTATAACAATGCCACGCGCACGCGTTACCCCAAGGGGCTTGCCGAGCCTGCACCGGTTATCCTGGGCACTGCCACCGCCGTCAGCGAGCCGAGCATCACGGCAGCCGACCTCAAGCTGGCGCTGGCCGAGATGGAACAGTTCTACGACGTCGAACCGACAGAGCTGGAGCAACTGATCCACGCCGCCGAGGGCCATGCCCGGCGTCGCAGTATCGGCGAGGTTCTGGCCAGCCGGGTGGTTTGACCGGCACTGCATAAATGCAACAACGACCTGCACGATTCCGGGTTGTACGGGGCAAATTTGCACTGGTACGATCACGTGAGAGTTCACCCGCGAACATCTTGATAAAGACAATAAAAGCAGGGAGTTAGAGATGACTGCTCAGGTTTCATCCCAAGCAAGCCACGCCGAGGTCCAGCAGGACGCTGTCCTGGCAAACGTGCGCAACCATATCGGCCACCTCACCCTCAATCGTCCCGCCGGCCTGAATGCCATCACCCTGGACATGGTTCGCCAGTTGGCCGCGCACTTGCAGGCCTGGGCCGATGACCCCGAGATCTACGCCGTGGTACTGCGCGGCGCCGGTGAAAAAGCCTTTTGCGCCGGCGGCGACATCCGTTCGTTGTACGACAGCTTCAAGCAAGGCGACACCCTCCACCAGGATTTCTTCGTCGAGGAATATGCCCTCGACCTGGCCATCCACCACTACCGTAAACCCGTACTGGCGTTGATGGACGGCTTCGTCCTCGGCGGTGGCATGGGCCTGGTGCAAGGCGCGGACCTGCGGGTGGTCACCGAACGCAGCCGCCTGGCGATGCCGGAAGTGGCCATCGGGTACTTCCCGGATGTGGGCGGCAGCTATTTTCTCTCGCGTATTCCTGGCGAACTGGGCACCTACCTCGGGGTGACCGGGGTGCAGATCCGTGCGGCGGATGCCTTGTATTGCGGGTTGGCAGACTGGTACATCGACAGCGCCAAGCTGGTTGAGCTGGACCAGAAATTCGACGGCCTGCAATGGCACGACTCGCCGCTCAAGGACTTGCAAGGCGTACTCGCCAAGCTCGCCGTGCAGCAATTGCCCGACGCCCCGTTGGCGGCCTTGCGCCCGGCCATTGACCATTTCTTCGGGTTGCCGGACGTGCCCAGCATCGTCGAGCAACTGCAACAAGTCACCGTAGCCGATAGCCACGACTGGGCGCTGACCACCGCCAACCTCATGCACACCCGCTCGCCCCTGGCCATGGCCGTGACCCTGGAGATGCTGCGCCGTGGCCGCCACTTGCCACTGGAACAGTGCTTTGCCCTCGAACTGCACCTGGACCGCCAGTGGTTTGAACGCGGCGACCTGATCGAAGGGGTTCGCGCCCTGATCATCGACAAGGATAAGTCTGCGAAGTGGAACCCACCCACCCTCCATGCGCTGAATGCCAGCCATGTCGAGAGCTTCTTCCGCGACTTCGTGCAGATTGGAAAATAAGCCATGCAAGATCTTGAATACACTGAAGAACAAGTGATGATCCGAGACATGGCGCGGGATTTTGCCCGTGGCGAAATCGCCCCCCATGCCCAAGCCTGGGAGAAAGCGGGCTGGATCGACGACGCCCTGGTGGCGAAGATGGGCGAGCTGGGCCTGCTGGGGATGGTGGTACCGGAAGAATGGGGCGGCACCTATGTCGATTACGTCGCCTATGCCCTGGCCGTGGAGGAAATCTCCGCCGGTGACGCTGCTACGGGCGCGCTGATGAGTATCCATAATTCAGTGGGTTGCGGGCCGATTCTCAACTACGGCACAACCGAACAGAAAAACACCTGGCTGGCCGAACTCGCCAGTGGCCAGGCCATCGGTTGCTTCTGCCTGACAGAACCCCAGGCCGGATCCGAAGCCCATAACCTGCGCACCCGTGCCGAGTTGCGTGACGGGCAATGGGTCATCAATGGCGCCAAGCAGTTCGTCAGCAACGGCAAGCGCGCCAAGCTGGCCATCGTGTTCGCCGTGACCGACCCGGAACTGGGCAAGAAAGGCATTTCGGCGTTCCTGGTGCCCACCGATACCCCAGGTTTCGTGGTCGACCGCACCGAGCACAAGATGGGTATTCGTGCGTCAGACACCTGCGCCGTCACGCTCAACCAATGCAAGGTTCCCGAAGCCAACCTGCTGGGTGAGCGCGGCAAGGGCCTGGCCATCGCCCTCTCCAACCTCGAAGGCGGACGCATCGGCATCGCCGCCCAGGCCCTGGGCATTGCCCGCGCCGCGTTTGAAGCCGCGCTGGCCTACGCCCGTGATCGGGTGCAGTTCGACAAGGCGATCATCGAACACCAGAGCGTGGCCAACCTGCTGGCCGACATGCAAACCCAACTCAACGCTGCGCGACTGCTGATCCTCCACGCCGCACGCCTGCGCACTGCCGGCAAACCCTGCCTGTCCGAAGCCTCCCAGGCCAAGCTGTTCGCCTCGGAAATGGCCGAACGGGTCTGCTCCAAGGCAATGCAGGTCCATGGTGGCTATGGGTACCTGGAGGATTACCCGGTGGAGCGCTACTACCGGGATGCACGAATCACGCAGATTTACGAAGGCACCAGCGAGATTCAGCGGATGGTGATTGCCAGGGAGTTGAAAAACTACCAGCTCTAACGGACACCACACAAAACCCTGTGGGAGCTGGCTTGCCTGCGATGCAGACACCTCAGTACATCAGACTACCGATCAACGGTAACCACGATGCGAAGCGAGCCGCTCTTGATCTTGCTCTTGATCTGCTTTTGATCTTGATCTTAGGCGCCCCGTTAAAC
>NZ_WKCD01000146.1:0-13199 GCF_021606625.1 Pseudomonas sp. PA-4-8C | reverse complement strand
ATGGATGGCGCGTGGCGGCGGCCCCCCAAATCACTGGCGGATTACGGGCACACCGAGCCTAAGCGAGGTGCCGAGTGGTGGGGCAAGAGCCCTTTGGTTACTTTGGGGCTTTTCCAAAGTGACCCGCTGTCAGAGCGGAACCCTAAGTAGCCGTTACCGCAGCAATGGATATGCACACAATCCAACTGTGTCGCCTGCCAGGCCGCCTTCGCGAGCAAGCCCGCTCCCACAGTAGGATCGCGGGGTGTCAGATGGATAGATGGCGGCTGTCAGGCCGCCATCGCAGGCAAGCCAGCTCCCACAGTTGGATCGTGGGGCGTCAGGTAGATAAGCGTCGGGTATGAGGCCGTCATGGGAGCAAGCTCCCTCGCCACAGGGGAAGTAGCGCGGGCTTAGACCGGTGAGATGGTCGCCAACATACCAATACCAATGGTCAACACCAAAAAGCCAAACAGGAAAATCGCCATCTTGGTCATAAGGCCTCCGAGGGGAAGGGGACGACAGGAATGTCGGGATGGGGCTATTGTCCGCCTCAAGCGGTTTTCAATACAGGCGCAGATCGAAAAGAAAAAACCGTATCAGATCACCGCGCAGCGCCTGGGCCGTGGCTTTTCAAGCAAACAGTTTTTATCAAGATCAGCGCCATGGCCGCTACCCGCCCTGAGCGTCACCTGAGACAGCCACTGCATTTGCCCCTAAGATAGCGCCCACTGCACAACAATAAGCGTGGGCCGACCCTCGATGGAAAGACGCCAGTTCAGCGGTGGCATGCAAGGCAAGAACCTGCGCTACCTCAGTGATAACCCCCAGCAATCAACCTCGGTCACCCGTGTCGGTTTCCTGCTGCTCGAACACTTTTCGCTTCCGGCCTTTACCCAGACCCTCGATACGCTGGTGACCGCCAACCTGTTGCGCCCCGATCTGTTCGCTACGCGCACCTTCGGCTGGGGTGAGGGCGAAGTCATCAGCGACCTGGGCCTGGTCATTCGCCCGGATGCGAACCTGATGCTGGCGACGTTGCAGGACTTGGACCTGCTGGTAATCTGCGGTGGTTTTCGCACCGAACTCAAGGCCAGCGAGCCGTTTATCCAATGGCTGCGCAGCGCGGGTGAAGCGGGCGTGCGCCTCGCCGGTTTGTGGAACGGCTCGTGGTTCCTCGGGCGTGCGGGGCTGTTGCAGGGTTACCGCTGTGCCATCCATCCCGAGCATCGCCCGGCATTGGCCGAAGTGTCCAAGGCGGCGCAGGTCACCAGCGAGCCCTACGTGATCGACCGCGATCGCCTCACTGCGTCCAGCCCCTCGGGGGCTTTCCATATGGCCTTGGACTGGATCAAGAGCCTGCATGGCAAAGCCTTGGTTGAAGGCATCGAAGATATCCTGGCGTTCGAAGAGTCGCGCTACCGCCGCATCAAACCCACCGAAAACATGTGTGTCAGCGCGCCGTTGCGCGAGGTGGTGAAGTTGATGGACGCCAACCTCGAAGAGCCTCTGGAACTCGATCAACTCGCCGTCTACGCCGGCCGTTCCCGCCGCCAGTTGGAACGCCTGTTCAAAGAACAGCTGGGCACCACGCCGCAACGCTACTACATGGAACTGCGCGTCACTGAAGCGCGACGCCTGTTGCAGCACACCGAGTTATCCCAGGTGGATGTGCTGGTGGCGTGCGGGTTTGTCTCGCCGAGCCATTTCAGCAAATGCTACAGCGCTTATTTCGGCTATCGCCCCTCCAAAGAGAAGCGGTTGGTCAAGTAGCCCACATTTGGTTTTCGGTGTTTTCAGAAACGATCCAGCCGATAAGGCTGTAGTTCTGGCACACGCTCACCCGCCGCAAGCTGCCCAACCCTCTCGGCCGTCACCGCTGCTTGTGTCAGCCCCAGATGCTGGTGACCGAACGCAAGCAGTACCTTGCCCTTGCACACCCGGTCAATGATTGGCAGTGAGTCGGGCAGGGAAGGGCGAAACCCCATCCAGGGTGTGGCTTCGCTGTGGCTCAAGTCGTGTCGGAACAGCCCTTTGCTCAACCGGTGCAGCTGCCAGGCGCGTTGCATATTGGCCGGGCGGTCGAGGCCGGCGAATTCGACCGTGCCGGCCAGGCGCAGGCCACCGGTCATGGGCGTCATGATGAATTTGCGCTCCAGCGAAGTGACCGCGAATGGCAGGCGCTGTTGTTCGTGGGGCAGCATCAGGTGGTAACCGCGTTCGGTGTCCAGTGGCACCTGTTTGCCGGTGAGTGCGGCGGTGAGTTTGGCCGAATGGGCGCCGCAGGCGATCAGCACTTGCTGCGCTGTCATTACGCCTTGGTCGGTCATCAGGGAAACGCCGCTGCCCTCCAGGCGCGCATCCAGAACCCGCTGCTGAAGAAATTGCACCCCCTCGGCCTTGGCTGCGTTCACCAGTTCGCCAACCACCGTGTACGGGTCCAGAAAGTGTCCGGTAGCCGGGAAGAACAAACCGCCTTGTATGGCGTCGCTCAGTTGCGGCGCAGCCTTGCGCACCGCATCGCCGCTCCAGGACTCCACGGCGACGCCTTGCTGCCTCATGCGTTGCTGCACTGCATCCAGTGCAGCGCGGGATTCGGCGCGCTCAAACACCAATAGCGAACCGTCTTCACGCAGCAATTGAGCTTGTCCAATCGATTGCAGCAAGCGTTGCCACGCGCCCAGGCTGCCTTCGTTCAGCGCGCGAAGGCCGGCCACGGTGCGCTGATAACGCGCTGGCCGCAGGTTCAACAGCAGGCGGATAAACCAGGGCAGGGCGCGGGGCAGGTAGGCCCAGTCCAGGCGCAGTGGGCCCATGGGGTCCAGGAGCATGGCGGGCAAGCGCTTGAGGATTGACAGGTCGGCGATGGGGAAGACTTGCTCCGTCGCCAGGTGGCCCGCGTTGCCGTAGGAGGCGCCCATGCCGGGTGCCTGCGCGTCGAGCACGACGACTCGCCGGCCTTGGCGTGCCAACTGCAAGGCGCAGGCGACGCCGATAATGCCGGCGCCGACCACTACGATGTCTGCTTGATTGGGATCGGCCATGGTTATGCTTCTCGTTGGCCGTCGAGCAGGCGCCGCAACCGCAGCGGGTTGTCGTGTTGTAGGGCGGCGGGCAGCAAGGCGTCCGGGAAATCCTGATAACACACCGGGCGCAGGAACCGCAGAATAGCCGCCGTGCCCACCGAGGTACTGCGCGCATCCGAAGTCGCCGGAAAGGGCCCGCCATGCACCATGGCGTCGCACACTTCTACGCCGGTTGGCCAGCCATTTACCAGCAGGCGCCCAGCCTTGCGTTCCAGCACCGGCAGCAGCGCCCGTGCCTGGGGCAGGTCTGAGTCATCCATCTGCAGGGTGGCGGTGAGTTGGCCTTCCAGGTGTTCGGACACCTGGCGCATGTGCTCGACATCGCGGCATGCCACCACCAGCGAGGCGGCGCCGAATACTTCGGCTTGCAGCTGTTCGTTGTTCAGGAACGCCTCGGCCTGGGTCACGAACAGATGGGCCTGGCCCAGGTTCGGCCCGGTCGCTGGCATGCCCTTGGCGGCGATGTTGGCGTGCTGGGCCAGGGCCTTCACGCCGGTTTCATAGGCGCTGAAAATACCCGGTGTGAGCATGGTCTGGGACGGGCAACGCGAGAGCCGCTCACTGGCAGACTGAATAAAGTGGTCCAGAGCGGCGCCTTGCAGGGCGATCACCAGGCCAGGGTTGGTGCAGAACTGGCCGGCGCCTTGGGTCAGCGACGCCACGAACCCTTCGGCCAAGGCTTCGCACCTAGTTTCAAGTGCAGCAGGAAACAGGTATACCGGGTTGATCGAGCTCATTTCCGCGTACACCGGGATCGGCTCCGGGCGTGCCTGCGCCGCTTGGCAGAGGGCAATGCCGCCACTGCGCGAACCGGTAAAGCCCACAGCCTTGATGCGCGGGTCGCTCACCAGTGCGATACCCACCTCGTTACCCGCACCATAGAGCAGTGAAAACACACCCTCCGGCAAGCCGCAGTGTTTTACCGCTCTGGCGATGGCGCGGCCCACCAGTTCGCTGGTGCCGGGGTGGGCGTTATGGGCCTTGACGATCACTGGGCAACCGGCGGCAAGGGCCGACGCGGTATCGCCGCCCGCCACGGAGAACGCCAGAGGGAAGTTGCTGGCACCGAACACCGCCACCGGGCCCAGAGCGATATGGCGCTGGCGCAGGTCGGCGCGGGGCAGAGGTAGGCGCTGGGGCTGTGCGGTATCGACGCGCACGTCGAGCCATTCGCCCAGGCGCACGGTGCGCGCAAAAGCGCGCAGTTGCCCGCAGGTACGGCCGCGTTCACCTTCAATGCGTGCGCGAGGCAAGCCGGTTTCGGCGCAGGCGCGTTCGACCAGCTCATCACCCAAGGCTTCGATGTGGGTGGCGATCGTTTCAAGCAACGTGGCGCGATCTGCCAAGGGGGTTTCGCGGTAAGCGTCAAACGCGGCCCACGCGAGTGCGCAGGCCTGTTCTACGTGCTGCTCATCCCCGCCAGCGTAGGCGGGTTCCAGTGGGGCGTTGGTGGCGGGATTGATCGCGCGGATCGCATCGCGATGGCCGGATATGGATTGCTGACCGATCAGCAGCTTGCCTGTCAGAGTCATGGTGAAATCCTGGAAAACAAAAGAGGTGTTGTAGGAGCGAGCTTGCTCGCGAAAAACGTGCCTACAACGCGTTCGTTCAGGGTGAGCGCGTTATCGTTAACGTTCTTCGCGAGCAAGCTCGCTCCTACAAAGAATCAAGCGGCGTTCTGTTCTGCCGACCAGTTGGCATACCACTGGCGGAACAGCGCGTATTGCTGCTCGGCATAGCGGCGCTGGGCCGCGCTGAGCGCGTCGGTTTCGTTGAAGTGCAGGGCGTAACCCTGGTCGCCGTTGAGCACCATCAAATGCTTGTAATACAGCACCAGGTCGCAGCCCTCGTCGAACGATGACAACACCGCTAGCGCAGCTTCCAATTCGCGGGCCTGGCGACGCGCCTTGGCATCGCCCTTGGCGGCCTTTTTGCTCAGGGCTACCAGTTGCAGCACTTCGCGTGGTAGTGCATTGCCGATGCCGGTAATGGCGCCGGTGGCGTTGCAGTTGACGAAGCCGTGGACCACTTGGGTATCGACGCCGACCATCAGGGTCACATCATCATCCTGGGAGGTGATGTTTTCGGCGGCGTAGCGCAGGTCGGCGGCGCCGCCGAACTCCTTGAAGCCGATCAGGTTCGGGTGTTCGCGACGCAGTTCGAAGAACAGGTCGGCGCGGGTGGCGAAACCGTAGTAGGGGCTGTTGTAGATCACCGCCGGCAGGTTGGGGGCGGCGTTGAGGATCGCTGCAAAGTGGGCCTTTTGCGCAGTGACCGAAGCACCTCGGGACAGCACGCGGGGAATCACCATCAAACCATGGGCGCCGACTTTGGCGGCATGGGCTGCGTGGGATACGGCTTCACGGCTGTTCACCGCACCGGTGCCGACGATGGTTGGCACACCCGCCGCCACCAGGCGCGCCACGCCTTCCTGGCGCTGGGCCTCGGTGAGTAGCGGCCAGTCGCCCATGGAACCGCAATACACCACGGCACTCATGCCGATGTCGATCAGCTCGCGGCCCTTGGCGACGAGGGCGTCGAAGTCTGGTTGGCGCTCGGCGGTGCAAGGGGTCATCAGGGCGGGCATGCAGCCGGTGAAGATGTTGTCGCTCATGGTGCTAACTCCGGTTTCAGTTGAATTGATCAAGGGCTCAGATGCCCCAGGCAAACGGGTCTTGTTCGTCGATCAGCAGGGTGCCGTCGGCGGTCATGTAGGCGCGGCCGGTGATGAAGGGGCGTACGCGTTCGCCGTCCCACTCATAGCGGCCGAGGAATTGGCTGCCGGTGATGCTGGCTTGTACCCAGGGTTCTCCTGCGGCCAGTTTTGCGTCGGCGGCCAGGCAGGCGAGCTTGGCGCTGGTGCCGGTGCCGCAGGGGGAGCGGTCATAGGCTTTGCCAGGGCACATCACAAAGTTGCGGCTGTCGGCGTGGGCGTCGTCGGCGAACAGTTCGATATGGTCGATCAGCGCACCGTCTGCGCCACGGATGCCTTGGGCTTCGAGGGCCTTGAGCATCGCCCAGGTGTAGTCGGTCAGGGCCTCCACGTTATCCATCTGCAACTCATGGCCGTGGTCCGACACCAGGAAGAACCAGTTGCCGCCCCAAGCGATGTCGCCCAGCACCACGCCGTGCCCAGGCACCTCAACCGGCACCTGTTTGCGATAGCGGTAAGCGGGCACATTGCGCAGGGTCACGCTGCCGTCGTCGTGCAAGGTGGCCGCGACCGGGCCGACCGGCGTATCGAGGCTGTGCACGCCCGGTTGGATCAGCCCCAGGTGGTGCAGCGAGGCAACCAGGCCGATGGTGCCGTGGCCGCACATGCCCAGGTAGCCGGCGTTGTTGAAGAAGATCACCCCGCAGGTCGCCCCCGGCGTGACGGGCGCGCAGTACAGCGCGCCCACCAGTACATCGTTGCCCCGTGGCTCCAGCAGGCAGGCGCGGCGCCATTGATCGTGGTGGGTGCGCAGGTGTTCCAGTTGGCCGGCGATCGTGTCGCCAACCAGCGCGGGGAAACCGCTCATGACCAGGCGCGTAGGTTCACCGCCGGTGTGCGAGTCAATCACGTGCAGCCGTTTCATAAGGCGCTCCATCAGTGGGTGGTCGGGGACAGTGGGGCGCTGTAGTGCGCGTCGCTGACGGCTTCGCTTTCATCCTCTTCCTGCTCCAGGCGCACCAAATGGGCGGGCACGCCGGTGGCGGCGCCCCAGTAGTAGATGCCCAGGGCGCAGGCCGCCACCACCAGGGTGTCAAACGGGTGGCTGATCACACCGATGCCGCCAAAGCTGCCGAGTTTGGAGAGCAGGATGGTCACGGCGTAGAAGCCGATCAGCCAGGCCGAAGAGCGCACTTGTTGCTTGAGGTTCAGGTGCGCGGTCGGCACCCAGCGTGCACACAACAGGTACACCACAAACATCAGGATTTGCAGGCCCAGCAGCCAGGACACCGTGCTCCAGCCCGACCAGTACACGATCAGCGCAGCGATGATGAAGGACAGCGGGCCCAGCACCGCCATGCCCTTGACCCGAAACGGGCGCGCCATGTCGGGTGCATTGCGGCGCAGGGCAGCGACCGTCACCGGGGCCACGGCATAACTGAGGATTAGGGCTGCGGACACCACGTTGATCAGCGCTTCCCAGGACGGGAACGGCAAGGTCCAGAACACCGACAGCCCAAAGGTCAGCCACAGCGCCGGGCGCGGGATGCCGGACTTTTCATCGATGCGCGTGAAGACCTTGAAGAAGGTGCCGGTCTGCGCCCAGCCATACACCACGCGCGGGGTGGCGTTCATGTAGATATTGCCGCAGCCGCTGGGGGAGATCACCGCATCGGCCACCACCAGGTAGGCCAGCCAGCCCACGCCCAGCGCCAGGGCGATATCGCGATAGGGCAGGGCCAGTTCCTTGCTGATGCCGGCCCAGCCATTGGCGAGCATTTCGGTAGGCACGCCGCCGAGGAACGCGGTTTGCAGCAGCACATAAATGGCGGTCGACAGCAGGACCGAGAGGATCAGGGCGATGGGGATGGTGCGCTGTGGATTTTTCACTTCGCTGGCCACCGAAATGATCGGCGTGAGCCCCAGATAGGCAAAGATCACCCCGCCTGCGGACACGGCCATCTCGATGCCCGACAAGCCGAACGGTGCAAAGCCATGCACCTGGAAGTTCGCAGGCTTGAAGAAGGTGAACAGCACGCCGATCACCAGCAACGGCACGATGAACTTGAACACGCTCACCAGGTTATTGGCGATGGCAAAGGTCTTCACGCTGCGGTAATTGAGCACAAAGAACAGGCACAGCAAGGCAAATTGCACCAGCCAGCCCAGGGTGGTCGGGTCGCTGGAGCCGGCCTTGGTCAGCTGGGGAAACCAGGCTGCCGCATACTGGCGCGAGGCGACCACTTCAATCGCCACCAGGCTGGAAAACGCGATCAGCGTGATAAAGCCCATCAGGTAGCCCAGCAGCGGGCCATGGGAGTACACCGGGTAGCGCACCACGCCACCGGCGCGGGGCAGGGCGGCGCCGAGTTCGCAGTAGACAATGCCCAGCAGCAGCACGGCGAAACCACCGAGCAACCAGGAAAAAATCCCCGCCGGGCCTGCGATGGCAGACACGTGGCTGGCGGCGAACAACCAACCCGAACCGAAGATGGCCCCCAACCCGATAAAGGTGAGGTCCATCAGTGACAGCTGTTTCTTGAACTTGCCTTGGCCTGACATAGCGGCGCCTTCTTGTGAGTTATTGGATAGGCATGCAGTGGCGCTATCCTGAACCCACAGGCCTGGCTGAGGATTGATGTTTTATGCGGCGATGGATGACGAATTCAGCACAATTTGCCGCGCTCGACAGCGCTCGCCCCATGGCGCAATCTGCTGGCTGTCGACGAATAAAAGGGCAGATAAAGTCATGTTGCAGAGCGCGTTCGCGAGCCTTTTCCAGGGCAGCCGACCCCACAGCATCGAGCAGTTATTGAGCGGGGTAGAGCAGTTGCTGCCGATGCTTGATGTACTGCCCAATGCCGCGATTTTCATCAAGGACATCGACGCCCGCTACGTGCTCGCCAACCGTACCCTGGTGCAACGCTGCGGCCTCAAGCAGCTGCAACCGCTGCTGGGCAAGACCAGCGCCGAAGTGTTTCCCGCGCAATTGGGCCCCGGCTATACCGAACAGGACCGTCGTGTGCTGAGGCAGGGCCTGGTGTTGGAAGACCAACTCGAATTGCACCTCTACGGCACCCGCGAACCCGGCTGGTGCCTGACCCACAAGTGGCCGCTGTACAACCGGCTCGGTGCGATCATCGGCCTGGCCGGGATCTCGGTAGACCTGCAATCAGCCAGCGAAACCCACCCGGCCTATCAGCGCCTGGCGGCGGTGGACGAACACATCCGCAGCCACTTCAACCGCCGCGTCACCCTGGGTGAATTGACCCGCATCGCCGGGATTTCCGTGGCGCAACTGGAACGCTACTGCAAGCGCGTGTTCCACCTCACGCCCCGGCAAATGATCCAGAAAGTCCGGCTGGAACATGCCCGGCGGTTGTTGCATACCGAGTTGCCGATTACCGAGGTGGCGCTGCAATGCGGGTATACCGACCACAGTGCGTTTACCCGGCAGTTCAAGTCTTCTACCGGGTTCACCCCGAGGCAGTACCGGCAAGCCACGCAAGGCGGCAGCGCAGGTGAATGTCTTCTGTAGGAGCGAGCTTGCTCGCGAAAAACCTCAACGATAACGCGGGCGTCCTGAATCAACGCGGCGCCTGTGGGTTTTTCGCGAGCAAGCTCGCTCCTACAGGGTAAGCGTTCTATTGCGATGCAACGAATGGCGCCCACGCTCCTCATATGCTTACACCGACCCTTTTCACCACGACAGGTACCGAGCTTATGACCGCGGCGAATAACGATCATGTGAACTGGCTGGTGCAACATTCCATGCTCCACGCAGCGCGGCAGCGGGCCAAGCTTTATTCGGGGCAAGGGCGCTTGTGGCAGCAGCCCTATGCGCAGACCCGGCCGCGTGACGCTTCAGCCTTATCGTCCGTGTGGTTCACTGCCTACCCCGCGTCGATTGTCACCCGCGAAGGCGGCACCGTACTGGAAGCGCTGGGGGACGAAACCCTGTGGCATACCCTGTCGAAGATTGGCATCCAAGGCATTCACAACGGCCCGTTGAAGAAGTCCGGTGGCTTGTCTGGTACCGAGCACACGCCGACCATCGACGGCAATTTCGACCGCATCAGCTTCGACATCGACCCGCAACTGGGCACCGAGGCGCAGTTACAGGCATTGACGCGCATGGCCGCCGCGCACAATGCGGTGATCATCGACGACGTGATCCCGTCCCATACCGGCAAGGGCGCGGACTTTCGCCTGGCTGAGATGGCCTATGAGGACTATCCGGGGCTCTACCATATGGTGGAAATCCGTGAGGAAGACTGGTCGTTGCTGCCGGATGTCGCCGAAGGCCGCGATGCACAGAACCTCAGCCCGCAAGAGGTGGATGCGCTGCGCGACAAGCACTACATCGTCGGCCAGTTGCAGCGGGTGATCTTCTTCGAGCCGGGGGTAAAGGAAACTGACTGGAGCGCCACGCCGCAAGTGGTCGGCGTAGACGGCAAACCACGGCGTTGGGTGTACCTGCATTACTTCAAGGAAGGCCAGCCGTCGCTCAATTGGCTGGATCCCTCGTTCGCGGCTCAGCAGATGATCATCGGCGACGCGCTGCACGCCATTGATGTGATGGGCGCGAAGATCCTGCGCCTGGACGCCAACGGGTTTCTCGGTGTAGAGCGCAAGTTGGACGGTACGGCCTGGTCGGAAAGCCACCCGCTGTCGATCACCGGCAACCAGTTGCTCGGCGGGGCGATTCGCAAGGCCGGTGGTTTCAGTTTCCAGGAACTCAACCTGACTGTGGACGACATCGCCTCCATGTCCCATGGCGGCGCCGACCTGTCCTATGATTTCATCACCCGGCCTGCCTACCAGCACGCGTTGTTGATGGGCGACACAGAATTTCTGCGCCTGATGCTGCGCCAGATGCACACGCTGGGTATCGACCCAGGATCGCTGATCCACGCGCTACAGAACCACGATGAACTGACCCTGGAACTGGTGCACTTCTGGACGCTGCACGCCCACGACAGCTTCATGTTCCAGGGGCAGACCTTCCCCGGCAACATCCTGCGCGAGCATATCCGCGAGCAGATGTACGAACGCCTGACCGGCGAACATGCGCCGTATAACCTCAAGTTCGTGACCAACGGCGTGTCCTGCACCACCGCCAGTATCATCACCGCAGCCCTGGGTATTCGTAACCTGGAGGCGATCACCCCGGCGGATATCCAGCAGATTCGCCAGATCCACTTGCTGCTGGTGATGTACAACGCCATGCAACCTGGGGTGTTTGCCTTGTCCGGCTGGGACCTGGTGGGCGCACTGCCGTTGGCGGCCGAAGACGTGGCGCACCTGATGGCCGATGGCGACACGCGCTGGATCCACCGTGGCGCCTATGATCTGGTGGACCTGAACCCCGACGCCGAGCTGTCGGCGGGGCAAATGCCGCGCTCCAAAAGCCTGTATGGCAGCCTGAACAGCCAACTGCAGGATCCAGAGTCCTTTGCCTCCCAACTGCAAAAAATCCTCGCCGTGCGCCGCGCCTACGACATCGCCGCCAGCCGGCAGATCCTGGTGCCGGATGTCGAGCATCCCGGTTTGTTGATCATGGTTCACGAACTGCCGGCGGGTAAGGGCACGCAAATCACTGCGTTGAACTTCGGTGCCACGCCGATCACCGAAACCTTGCACCTGCCCAACATCGCACCGGGGCCGGTGGTAGATATCATCAATGAGCGGGTGGAGGGAGATTTGACCGAGGAGGGCGCGTTCACGATCACGCTGGACGCTTATGAAGGGCTGGCGTTGCGGGTGGTGAGCAGCACGCCGATGTAAATCGCCTGTAGGAGCGAGCTTGCTCGCGAAAAACGTCAACGATAACGCGTGCTTCCTGAATAAACGCGGCGTCTGTGAGTTTTTCGCGAGCAAGCTCGCTCCTACAGGGTAAACCAGACGATCAGTGGTGCTTGTTCTTGTGCTTATGCTTGTTGCCTTTGTGCTTGCCACCACTTGAGCGATGACCGCTCTCGTCATCGGCCAGGTTGTTACCCAACGCGCCGCCGGCTGCGCCGCCCACGCCCGCGCCAATGGTCGACCCGGTGCTACCGCCCAGGCGATTACCAATCAGCGAGCCGCCCGCCGAGCCCAAACCGCCGCCAATCGCCGCTTCGGTCTTGTTGCCCTTTTGCGCACCCACCGCACTCCCGGCTGCGCCACCTACGCCTGCACCGATGGCTGCACCGGTCGAGCCACCGAGCTGTTGGCCGACCACATTGCCCAACACGCCGCCTACACCGCCGCCCAGCGCGGCGGTACCATCTCCAGCGGCCAGGGCGCCTTGGGAGATCAGGATGCCCAATGCCAGGGCCGGGAATGTCATTTTCATTTTTTTGTACCTCAAGGGCTGTCTCAGGCGCTCACGGGGTAAAGCACGCCTGGCAATGTGATTAGAGCACAGGCCGCCGCACTAGGGTTTCGGTGTTCGCCCCTTGCGCAAGAAAATTTTTATCAACCCTCTTGAATTCCTTTTGCGCGTCCATAAATTTTTGATCACGCGATGCCGAATCCGGGTCGCGTACTAAATCACTTGGAGAAACTCAGGAGATTTTAAAATGGCTACTACCCTGTCGTTGGCCCCACTGTTCCGTCAATCGGTGGGCTTTGATCGCTTCAATGACCTGTTCGAGTCGGCGCTGCGCAGCGAGGCTCCGAATTCCTATCCACCTCACAATGTGGAAAAGCACGGTGACGACGCGTACCGCATTGTCATCGCCGTGGCTGGCCTGACCGAGGAGGATCTGGATATCCAGGTCGAGAGGGGTGTATTGACGGTTTCTGGCGGTAAACGCGAAACCGACGATAAGGTCGCTTACCTGCACCAGGGCATTGCCCAACGTGCGTTCAGGTTGTCGTTCCGCTTGGCGGACCATATCGAAGTACGTGGCGCATCCCTGACCAACGGTTTGCTCAACATCGACTTGCTGCGTGAAGTGCCTGAAGAGGCCAAGCCAAAACGCATCATGATTGGTGGCGAGGTCAAACCTGAACTGCGTCAGGTCAGCTTGCAGTAAAACAATCGGCGGTAAAAAAGGCGCTCTGCGGAGCGCCTTTTTTGTGTGCGCTGCAAACCCAGGCCCGCTAAGCCTGGGTATTGGGCGCAAACAACTGCCTGGCCTCGGCAAAGCATTTTTCTGCGATGGCCGAGCGCGGTTCGGTCTTGCGCATCACCATGCCCAGGGGGGCAAGGACGCTGGCATCCGGCAGGTGGATAAACGCCAGGTTCTCAATCGGGCTTTCCAGGCCGCTGTCCAACGGCATGATCGCGCAGCAGAAGCCTTCGTGAATGGCCTGGAACAGTTGATAGGTGGAGTCGCTTTCCAGAATCGGCTGGGGATCGAGACCGCGGCTGCGGAAACTCAGGTCGATGGATTTTCGGTAGTGCATGCCATTGCTGATCATCCCCAGAGGCAGTTCGGCGGCTTCTTCCCAGCTCATCTGGGTGCCTTCGAAGTGGAAGTGGCGGGTGTCGT
>NZ_WKCD01000145.1:0-13209 GCF_021606625.1 Pseudomonas sp. PA-4-8C | reverse complement strand
TCACGGGATTGGCCGTGCAGTCAAAGTGCTTTGATCACGAAAGGTTAGGCAGCCACACACGAAACCGCGCCCCGCCCAGGGGCGACGCCAGAGCCGTCAAGGTGCCGCCCTGAGCCTCCAGGGCGCGCCGGCTGATCGCCAGGCCCAGGCCAAAGCCGCCGGTGGCGCGGTCGCGGCTACGGTCCAGGCGATAGAACGGCTCGAAGATGCGCTCGCGCTGGTCCGCTGGTATACCGATGCCATCGTCGTCCACCCAGATTTCACAGCCTTTAGGGCAGACGCGCACGCCCACCTGGATGCGCTTGTCGCAGTAGCGCGTCGCGTTGCGCAGCAGGTTCTGCAAGGCTCGGGCGGTAAGGCGCGGGTCGAGGCTGAAGCGCTCCACAGCGCAATCGAGCACCACATCGATGACGATATCGGGGTTTTCCAGCTCATCGTCGACGCTGCCCAACACGCTGTCGATAAACTCATCGAGCGCCACCTCTACCCGCTCGGGCAACTGCGCCGGGTTTTGCAGGCGGCTGTAAGACAGCAATTCCAGCACCAGCTCATCCAGCTCCCGAATATGCGCCACCAGGCTTTGCAAGCGCTCCCGGCTGGCCGGGGGCATGTCTTCGGAAAGCGCCAGGGCCAGGCCGAAATCCAGGCGGGTGAGCGGCGTGCGCAGTTCATGGGAGACCGCATTGAGCAAGTCGCGCTGCTGGTTCAAAAGACGCTCGATGTCGTCGGCCATCGTGTCGAACACCGCCGCCAGGCCGCCGATGCTGGAGCTGGGTGCGAGCCCCGTACGCGCCTCCAGATGGCCCTTGCCCAATAACGCGGCGGTACCCTTCAAACGCTCCAGGTCACGCCAGTGCGGACGCAGCCACACCAGCAGGCACGCCAGCAAGGCGGCGCCGACCAGCACGTTCATCGACCAGTACAACAGGTTCATGTCCAGCGGGTCTGGCGGCACAGTCAACTTGACTGCGAACTGCTGGTTGATCGGCGAACTGATTTCTTCCATCCAGCCCCATTCGCCCAGGCGGATCACCGGCTTGCCTTGCTCCAGTAGCTGTTCTTCCTCAGGGGTATAGCGGGCATCCTGGCGCAGCAACAGTTGCACCTTCAGCGGTGCAAAATCGTGGCTCAATTGGTCGGTCACCTGGGACCAGCGCTCCACCGGCGCCCGCTGGTACTGCTTGACCATGAGCTTTTGCAGGCCACGGGACTGTTCGATGTTGTAGTCCATGTAACGGTGTTCGAACAGCTGGATCACCAGCTTGGGAATCAGGTAAATCGCCGCACTGTAAGTGACGATGGTGATCAGGTAGAGGCGCAGCAGTACGCGAAACATGCTTCAGCATTCCCACTCGGAACGGCTGAACAGGTACCCCTTGCCCCACACCGTCTTGATCTTGCGCGCCTCGCCCGCATGGTCGTCGAACTTGCGCCGTAGCTTGGAGATGGCCACGTCCACCGAACGGTCGGTGCCGTTGAACTCGATACCGCGCAGGCGTTGCAGGATCTGATCGCGGCTGAGCACTTCGCCAGCATGCCGGGCCAGCACCACCAGCAGGTTGTATTCACCGCTGGACAGCTCCACCGCCTGCTCGCGCCAGGTCACGGTGCGCTCGGACAAATCAATGCACAGGTTGCCCATGACGATCTGGTCGCTGGCCACCTGGGGTTCGGACAGGCTGCTGCGCCGCAGCAATGTGCGCACCCGGGCCAGCAATACACGCGGCTCGCAGGGTTTGGTCACATAATCGTCGGCGCCCATTTCCAAGCCCAGTACCTGGTCGTGGCTGTCATCGCGGGCGGTCAGCATCAGGATCGGCAGGCCCGCCGAATCGGCGCGCAGCAAGCGGCACACCTGCAGGCCGTCGAGGCCCGGTAGCATCAGGTCGAGGATCACCAGGTCCGGTGGGTTCAGGCGGGCGCGTTCACGGACATGGTCGCCACGGCTGAGCACGCTGACGTGGTAGCCATTGCGTTCCAGGTAGCTGGCAATCAGCTCGGAGAGTGCGGCGTCGTCTTCCACCAGGAGGATGTTGGGCATGGTGTTTCCAAATAATGCGGTTTGTTGGTGTGTTGCAGGATTGTGCAAGGATATACGCCCCCGACGCCACGTGCGCCGTACCTTACACTTCTTCACAGACCCGCTACACAGCTTCACAGCACCACGGCGCAGGTGCCCCTAGGATGCGCCAGTCAATATTGGGATAAGAGCATGTCGAAGAATCTATTTGCGCCGTTTTGCCTGTTGGCCCTCACACTGGCGCTGAGCGCGTGTGGTCAGTCGGCAGACGAGGCGCCACAAATGCCCCTGGCCAAAGTGCGGATCGAAACCCTGCAGGCCAAGCCCCTCTCGATTACCAGCGAACTGAGCGGGCGCATCGCCGCACCGCGTATCGCCGAAGTACGCGCACGGGTCGCCGGGGTGGTCATGCAGCGGGTGTTCAACGAAGGCCACGATGTAAAACAAGGCGACGTGTTGTTCCGTATTGACCCGGCGCCGTTCAAGGCCGACCTGGACAGTGCCCAGGCCAACCTGAGCAAGGCCCAGGCCAATGCATTCCAGGCGCGCCTGCAAGAGCAGCGCTACAGCCAACTGGTTGAAGGCAATGCCATCAGCGGCCAGGAATACGACAATGCCCGCGCCACCTTGCGCCAGAGCAACGCCGAAGTCGCCGCTAACAAAGCCGCCGTCGAGCGAGCCAAGCTGAATTTGGGCTATGCCACCGTGACCGCACCGATTTCCGGACGCATTGGCCGCGCCCTGGTGACCGAAGGCGCACTGGTGGGCCAGAACGAGGCGACGCCGCTGGCGATTATCCAGCAACTGGACCCGATCCACGCCGACCTCACCCAGTCCACTCGTGAGCTGAACGACCTGCGTCGTGCGTTTCGTGCCGGCAGCCTGAAGCAGGTCGGCCAGGACCAGGCCAAGGCCACCTTGATCCAGGACGACGGCAGCCAGTACCCGTTGCCGGGTAAATTGCTCTTCGCTGACATCAGCGTCGACCCCGGCACCGGGCAGATCATCCTGCGCAGCGAGTTCCCCAACCCGGACCTCGACCTGCTGCCGGGCAGCTTTGTGCGGGTTCGCGTGGAACAGGCCGTCGACAAGCAAGGCCTCAGCGTGCCGCAACGCGCCATTACCCGTGACAGCGCCGGTATCCCGATGGTGTTGTTGCTGGATGCCGAGCAGACCGTCAGCCAGCAACCGGTGGAGTTGGGTGCGGTGATCGACAACCGCTGGATCGTCACCAGTGGCCTCAAGCCCGGCGACCGCATCATCGTCGAGGGCCTGCAACACGCACGCCCCGGTGAAAAAGTTGAAGTGGACGACAGCCCGCTCGTAAAGGAATAACCCGTCATGCCGCAGTTCTTTATTGACCGCCCGATCTTCGCCTGGGTGGTGGCCCTGTTTATCCTGCTGGCGGGCTTCCTGGCGATCCCGCAATTGCCGGTGGCGCAATACCCCAACGTCGCGCCACCCAAGGTGGAAATCTACGCGGTGTACCCCGGTGCCTCGGCCCAGACCCTGGATGAGAGCGTGGTCAGCCTGATCGAGCAAGAGCTCAACGGCGCCGATCACCTGCTGTATTTCGAATCCCAGAGCAGCCTGGGTTCGGCGACGATCACCGCGACCTTTCAGCCGGGCACCGACCCGGAAATGGCCCAGGTGGATGTGCAGAACCGCCTCAAGGTCGTCGAGCCGCGCCTGCCCCAGGCCGTGACCCAGCAAGGCTTGCAGGTGGAAAAAGTCTCCGCCGGTTTCCTGCTGCTGGTGACCTTGACCTCCAACGACGGCAAGCTCGATGACGTCGCGCTCAGCGATTACCTGGCGCGCAACGTAATGAACGAGCTCAAGCGCCTGGACGGCGTCGGCAAGGCCCAGTTGTACGGGGCCGAACGCGCCATGCGTATCTGGATTGACCCGCAGAAGCTGATCGGTTTCAACCTCACGCCGGCCGACGTCAACGCCGCGATCAGTGCCCAGAACGCCCAGGTCTCAGCGGGCAGCATTGGTGATCTGCCAGGTACCCCCAACCAGGAGATCACCGCGGCGGTGCTGGTCAAGGGACAACTTTCGACCCCGGCGGAGTTCGCCGACATCGTGCTCAAGGCCAACCCCGACGGTTCTACCGTGCGCATCGGCGATGTGGCGCGGGTGGAAGTCGGCAGCCAGGAGTACCAGTTCTCCACCCGCCTGAACGGCAAGCCGTCTACCGCCGTCAGCGTGCAACTGTCGCCCGGCGCTAATGCATTGAGCACCGCAACGCTGGTGCGGGCGAAGATGGACGAGTTGTCGCGCTACTTCCCAGCCAATGTGGAATACAAGATCCCCTACGACACCTCGCCCTTCGTGAAGGTCTCGATCACCAAGGTGGTCTACACCCTGCTGGAGGCCATGGCGCTGGTGTTTGCGGTGATGTTCCTGTTCCTGCAGAACGTGCGCTACACCTTGATTCCTACGCTGGTGGTGCCGATCGCGCTGATGGGCACCTTCGCCACCATGTTGCTGCTGGGTTTCTCGATCAACGTGCTGACCATGTTCGGCATGGTGCTGGCCATCGGTATCCTGGTGGACGATGCGATCGTGGTGGTGGAAAACGTCGAGCGGATCATGGCCACCGAGGGCCTGTCGCCCAAGGACGCGACGAAGAAAGCCATGGGCCAGATCACCGGGGCCATCATCGGTATCACCCTGGTGCTGGTGGCGGTGTTCCTGCCGATGGCGTTCATGCCAGGTTCTGTAGGGGTGATCTACCAACAATTCTCGCTGTCGATGGCCACCTCGATCCTGTTCTCGGCGTTCCTGGCCCTGACCTTGACCCCGGCCCTGTGCGCCACCTTGCTCAAGCCGATTGCCAAGGGCGAGCACCATGCCAAAGGTGGTTTCTTCGGCTGGTTCAACCAGCGCTTTGACCAACTCACCAACCGCTACGAAGGGTGGGTGGCCTATGCCCTCAAGCGCAGCGGCCGCTACTTGCTGATCTACCTGGTATTGCTGGTTGGCATGGGCCTGTTGTTCAGCCGCCTGCCCTCCTCGTTCCTGCCGGTGGAAGACCAGGGCTACACCATCACGGATATCCAGTTGCCGCCGGGGGCCAGCAAGAATCGTACGGTGCAGGTGGCCGAGCAGATCGAGGCACACAACGCAGGCGAGCCAGGGGTGGGTGATACCACCATGATCATGGGCTTCAGTTTTTCCGGTTCCGGGCAGAACGCGGCGCTGGCGTTTACCACGCTCAAGGATTGGTCGGAACGTGGCAGTGATGACTCGGCTGCCTCGATTGCCGATCGCGCCAACATGGCCTTCAGCGAACTCAAGGACGCGATTGCCTACGCAGTCCTGCCGCCACCGGTCGACGGACTGGGCACATCCAGTGGTTTTGAGTTCCGCCTGCAAGACCGCGGTGGCGTCGGCCACGCCGGGTTGATGGCCGCCCGTACCGAATTGCTGGACGCTGCAGCGAAAAGCCCGATCCTGGCCAACGTGCGCGAAAGCGCCCTGGCCGAAGCACCGCAAGTGCAGCTGGAAGTCGACCGCAAGCAAGCTAACGCCCTGGGCGTTTCGTTTGCCGACGTGGGCAACGTGCTGTCCTCCGCTATCGGTTCGGCATATATCAACGACTTCCCCAACCAGGGCCGCATGCAGCGCGTGGTGGTGCAGGCCGAAGGCGACCAGCGCAGCCAGGTGGCCGACCTGATGAAGATCCACGTGCGCAACAACGCGGGGAAGATGGTGCCGCTGTCGGCGTTTGTCGAAGCCAAGTGGACCCAGGGCCCGACGCAGTTGACCCGTTACAACGGCTACCCGGCCATCGCCATCAGCGGTGAAGCGGCGCCGGGGCACAGCACCGGCGAGGCCATGAACGAGATCCAGCGCCTGGTCAGCCAATTGCCTGCCGGGCTGGGCCAGGAATGGACGGGCTTGTCGTTGCAGGAGCGCTTGTCCGGCTCCCAGGCACCGCTACTGTTGGGCCTGTCGTTGCTGATCGTGTTCCTGTGCCTGGCCGCGCTGTATGAAAGCTGGTCGATCCCCACCTCGGTGTTGCTGGTGGTGCCGCTTGGGGTGCTGGGCGCGGTGTTGGCCGTGAGCTTGCGCGGAATGCCCAACGACGTGTTCTTCAAGGTCGGCTTGATCACCATCATCGGCCTGTCGGCGAAGAACGCGATCCTGATCATCGAGTTCGCCAAGGACCTGTATGACCAGGGCGAGGACTTGATCGACGCCACCTTGAAAGCGGCACGGTTGCGGTTGCGGCCGATCATCATGACGTCCCTGGCGTTTATCCTCGGCGTGGTGCCACTGGCGATTGCCACCGGGGCCAGCTCGGCCAGCCAACAGGCGATTGGCACCGGTGTGATTGGCGGGATGATCACGGCGACATTGGCGGTAGTGTTTGTGCCAGTGTTTTTTGTGGTGGTGATGAAGCTGGTGCGCAAGCGCCATAAACCAAACTGATCAACGCCGCAGCCAAATGTGGGAGCTGGCTTGCCTGCGATGATGGCGGCACAGGCGACATAAGTGTTGCCTGAACCAACGCTATCGCAGGCAAGCCAGCTCCCACAGGGTTATTGATTGCATTCATGATCAGGTACACCCGAATAAGCTATGGTGCTCACACATAGTTATCTGTGAGCCGCCATGCCCTTCCTCGCCCGCACCCACCCTCGCCTCTCATCCGCCGCCGTATTGGGCCTGGCCGCTGGCCTCCTGGTGCCGGCCGACACCCTGGCCAGCAAAATCCTCATCGGCTGGAACGCCGGGGTCTGGACCTACCTTGTTTTGATGCTGTGGCTGACCATTCGCGCCAAGGCCGAGGACGTCAAGCGCATCGCCGAAGTCGAAGATGAAAACGCCGGCCTGGTGCTGTTCATGGTGTGCATCGCCGCCATTGCCAGCCTGGCGACCATCAGCTTCGAACTGGTCGGCAGCAAGGACCTGGCCACCTCGGAGCGCCTGCTGCACTACGGTTTCACCGGGCTGACGGTGATCGGTTCATGGCTGCTGATCGGGGTGATTTTCAGCGTGCACTACGCCAGGCTCTATTACACCTGGCAAGGCAAGGAGCCGGCGCTGCGCTTCGCCGAAGGCTAGCTCACACCCAACTACTGGGACTTCCTGTATTTTTCCTTCACTATCGGCGTGGCCGTACAAACCTCGGATGTGGGGGTCGCCACCCGTGGCCTGCGCAAGGTGGTGCTGGGGCAGTCGTTGATCGGTTTTCTGTTCAATACGGCGATCCTAGGTTTCTCGATCAACATCGCCGCCGGCTTGTTTGGCTAGACTGCACAAATCTTCTAGACGCCCTCCCCGTTGTCGGCGCCAATTGCACATTACATTCAGCCTCGGTGTTGTATGCGCGCGCACAATTGGATCGACCTGAACCAGGACGCCGACACCGGCATCGAGACCCTGCGCGCGCATTTCGAGGGCCATGCCTACGACCCCCATTGGCATGACAGCTATCTGGTGGGCGTCACCGAACAAGGCGTACAGCAATTCAACTGCCGGCGCACGCGGCATGACAGCGTGCCGGGCCAGGTGTTTCTGCTGGAGCCTGGTGAGATCCACGATGGCCATGCGCCTACCGTCGATGGCTTCACTTACCGCATGCTCTACCTCGACCCACATTGGCTGGAACGGGAAATCTGCAGCGTATTCGAGGAAGCGCCCGCTCACCATCAGTTGAGCTTCGCCCGCACTCTGGCCAACGACCCACGCCTGGCCCTGGCCACCAGCCAGGCATTTCACAGCTTGCACCACAGCGAACTGCGGATCGTACGGCAAAGTGCTCTGGACCAATTGCTGGAACGCCTGACCGGCCAGCTCTACTGGCGCATGCGCTACCGCGACGATCCCCGTTTACCGCGGGTGGCCCACAAGGCACGGGACTACCTGCACGCCCACCTGCATCAGGATATAGGCATGAACGAGTTGGCCCTGGCGTGCGGTGTCGATCGCTTTCGCCTCAGCCGCGCCTTCAAGAGCGCCTTCGGCCTGGCGCCCCACGCTTACCTGGTGCAACTTCGGCTCACACGTGCCCGGCGTTTATTGGCCAAGGGCGAGCAGCCGGCAGCGGTGGCGATGGCCCTGGGCTTCGCCGATCAAAGCCATCTGGGCCGCTGGTTTGTGCGCGCCTACGGCCTGACACCCGCCGCCTACCGAAAGCGCTGCTCAAATCTTCCAGACAGTTAACCGCCAGGCTTGTGAAGATCGACTCCATCGATTGGTCCATCGGAGTCACCCACCATGCTGTCCACGTTCGTGCCGTTCATGCTGTTCGCCTTCGTCGCCTGCATTACCCCTGGCCCGACCAATATCCTGGTGCTGAGCAACAGTGCCCGTTACGGTTTCAAGGCCACACTGCCAATTATTCTGGGTGCCTGCGCGGGAGCGGCGGGGATTGTGCTGCTGGTGGGCTGCGGGGTGGGCCAGTCTCTGGTGCAACTGCCCAGGGTGCAAACCGTGATGCAGTGGGTCGGCGTGGCTTGGCTGAGTTACCTGGCGTGGCGGATTTTCAGCGCACCGCCGCATGTCATGGAGGAGCAAACAACCCATAAGCGACTTGGCCTGCTTGGAGCCGCGAGCTTGCAACTGATCAATCCCAAGTCCTGGATGATGGCACTTGCAGTAGTTAGCGTGTTTGTCGCCGACGGTACGGAGCAACAAAAAAAAGTGCTGTACTTGTCTCTGATATTTTTCCTGATTTCACTGCCGTGTTTGAGTACTTGGGCATTGTTGGGTGTGGCATCAGGCCGGGCGCTGGCTTCTGCCCGAGTGATAGTAGGTTTCAATAGATGTATGGGAATAGTGCTGCTGGGATCGACCTGGCTTGGCGCCCTCACCTGAACCCGTTCTTTTCTCCGAGAACACTTAGTAAAAAAAGAACTAAAAATAGTATTTTATACAACCTAAAAATCAATTGCATGACAGTCAGCCCCATTGATTCGCGCCACGTTGGCGCACCTACTAGAGCGCGAAACAAACGGTGCTCATTCATGAATTGCGCGCTTCGTATACTGTCAGTTATGACAGTTTACAGCGCGAGTCTTCTGCGATCTCATAACTAAGCCACCGCTTGCGGAGCACCTAGTGCTTTCGCCTAACTGATCACGCATGGAGACACAATCATGTCAGCACACAGTGCAACGTTAACACCCCACCAACAACGGGCCTTGTTTCCAAAATCAAACAGCGCTGAAGGAAGTTTTACAGTTTCCGTAGACTCGAACGCCATCAACGTCCAGACGAAGGATATCGTGCACGACACCACAAAGCATATTTACGGCATTACTGGCCGGAACGCCGAAGCCGTTAACGATACCGTGAGAGAAATTTATATACAGTTCGCGGACACTACTGCGGCCGGGACGGTTTTTCATCTGGAGGACAGTGAGTTCACTAACACCAGAGTGTGGTTCAGCGTCGATACAGGCCTCAACAAATACGCCGTGCGCGTCATTACAGGCACCCTCGTCATTCAAGAGCTTTCATCTCAAGGAATTCATATTTCACTTGCTTGCACTGGCAGCACCGAAAGAACCCCTTCGGGAAAATCACACGCTATGGTCATCAATGCGGATCTTCACACCGGAACATGGTGAACAAAACGTCAAAAAAAAGCCCGTACCCTGCGATACGGGCTTTTGACAATACGTAAGTTACCAAGTGTAGCGAACCCCCACATTCGCCCCCCAAGGTTGCTCAACTCGACCACCACTGCTGTGCTCGAGGTCGGCATGCAGTTGCAGGTTCTGCGAGAGTTTTACCGCCATACCGGCCCCAAACTCAGCGCGAGAGCCGGACAAGTCGTTGTTGAATACATTGTTATTCACCGTGACTTTATTGTTATTGGCAAACTCATGCACCATCGCCGCTCGCAGATAAGGCTGTACAACACTCCCTGTATCGAGCTGGATGTCACGCCCAACGGTTGCGCCAGCCTTGGCCATGATTGAGCGTGTACGTTCGCCCTTGGCTTCCAGACCGTTATCCAGGTTGTAATTGGCGCCCTGGATCACCACGGTGGACATTTGCGCGTAAGGCTCGATAAAGAACCCGTCATCCAACTTGATGTTACGGCCGAACTCAGCAGATAAACCGCCACCGGTGTTGTTGTACTTGCCCTTGGAGGAGGTACCGTCACTCAGGCCGACCTTGGACTCATTCTGGAACCGGTTGACCTTGGCCACCGCATCGAAATAAAGGCCACTTTCCTCGTCCAGCCAAGTCGCGTAAGCACCCAGATAGTAACTTTTCACGTTACCGGAGGTGCCGCGCTTGAGGTTCAGGTCAGAGGTGCTATGGCCGGCCATTACACCCACCAGCCACTGGCTGTCGGCCAAGGGTGTGTCTGCACCGAGCGTAAAGCCCCGCTGGTTCTGGCTGTAGCCAATCCCGGTGCTGTCGGACACTTCGTACTTGTTGCCATAACCGCGTATCCACACGCCAGCCTGTCCAGGCTCGAAACGCAGCTCGCCCATACGCGAACGCAGGGATGTCGCCTCGCCGTACCACACGGTCGGTGCGGTGTTGAACAGCGCCAATACCGAGCGGGTACCTGGGCTGATCACACGGTTGTTCGGGTCGAGGAACCAGTCGGTGCCTTCCTTTTTCAGGCCATAGGAATAAGCGCCGACATCAACTACATCACCCACCAGGGAGAAGTGTGCGTCACCGCCGCCAGTGTGTACGACGCGGATATCTTCCGGCTTGGTCGGCTCCGCACCACTGGCCGCGAGCAACAGCTTGTGATCGCCTTTGGCCTCGCCCTCGACGTTCAAGAAGTCCGTAACGCCACGAGCGAAATCGGTGCCCATGACGAAAGTGCCGTTGCCGTCAAGGCTGTCAACGTCCAACTGGTAGAACGCATCAGTCTCACCGAATTTCACCGTGCCGCCGGCCAGGCTCAGGGCGCCGACCTGGCTGTCGCCGGTCAACTCCCAATAAGACTGATCGCCTATGGCAAGGCTTGTGACATTCTGCATCTGACCCGTCAGCCCGGCACGATTTTGCAAGCTTAGATGCGCGGTGCTGCCGTCCTCGACAATAACGTCGCCACGCAAATCGCTGTTATCGACATTCATAGATGCCATGGCACCGCCGTTCACTTCCAGCAATGTGCCGTTACCGCCTGTCAGGGTCGAGCCGTTGCGCACGTCGATCTCAACGGTCGGAACCCTGCCTGGTCGCCCCTCGACGAGAATAGCGGAGCCTGTGCGGCCTTCTACATGTGAGTTGTCGAGTACCAGCTTGCCAACCTCAGCGTTTTTCAACTGGCTGGTCACGACGACACCATTCTTGCCACCGATCAGTGTGCTTTGACTCGCAGTAACTAATGCGCCACTGTCCAATCGAACACCAAAACTGTCTGCACCGGTACCTTCCACCCAGGTGTTTTGCTTGAAATGCAGTTCGCTGTTGCCTTGGGCCGTGGCCCCCCCGACAACGCCGACGATGTTGCTATTGAATACCTCGGCAATCCCTCCTTGAGGGGAGCCGACACTTTGAAATACTTGCAATCCGAAGTTGGTATGACTGATCAATGTGCTGTCGGTAATCGTCGCAGTGCTGTCATCCAGGCGCAGGGCTGCCCACGTTGGGTTCCGGGATTCCACATGGGCGCCAGTGAGGCTGACGGTTGAACCCTGGGTAGCGCGAATATCATCTACGCGGCTGCCTGGATTTATAATCAAAGCCGAATCATTGACGATGATACGTTGCGCTCTGGCACCGTTAAGCGTCAATTCGGCTTTCCAATCCAGCTGCCAATCATTGGCAGATTCACTCGAATCAATTGTCTTGCTTTCGCCGATTAAATGGCCAGCTTGAGCTGTGCCTGAAACAGCCACCAACATAAACAAGGTTATCGTTGGAACTTTCATCATCGCGCTCAAAGGCTTGAGCTCAAAGTTGGGCAATACGTGCATGGTTGATCACTCTCTGGGGTAGAGCCTTGGAAAACGGCTTGGCTCGTTCCCTCGGAATGGAGCCTTACCTGTACGGCGCAAAGAGTAAGGATCTACCCCCCCAAACACTGTAGGATTTATCTTATATAGCGAGCCGAATCGGGATCGCCGAGGCGAGGAAAACTAAAAGGCGCAATTAAGCGCTGCTGGTTTTTCCTTACGGGATAGCAAAAAAAATCCGATGCCAATACAGGCATCGGATTGATTCTTGCGGCCCAGGGTCAAGCACGAGGGCTAACGGTTTGATTGAGTCACTTCACGTCCACTGCGGCTCAGTGTCAGGGGGTTGGCGGTACCGTGCCATCGCAGTAGGTGTGGGCATTCGACATGCCAACGCGCGTATCCGACGGCATGCCACGCCCGGTTACGCCATTACTCAAAACCGTAAAGTAAGTCGCGACGCAGTTGCCCGTTGGCGCCTGATCCAGATAGCCCTTGTAGTCGATTTCGAATGTGATTCCGTTGTCTTTGTCGGCCTGGGTAATGACCGGATGTTCAAGCGTTAATGGAAACGGTCCTGGTGGCCGACCTGCGAGTGTATTGGTAAGGCTCAATTGCAACGTCAGCGGCACACCTAACGCCATCCTGGTATCTCCCGGGACGTAGACTTCACCATACAGAACGGGGGGTGGCCCTGGCGATCGGGTTTTCAGCGAGGCGCAGTTCCAACGATTCCCAGAGTTGCGATCCACATACTCTGCCATCGCTAACATTATCGTCACTGCATCCTGTACATCGACCTCGGTGGGCGGGGAAGGATTCTCGTTGGTGGTGTCCGGGTCGATAACCAAATATCTGATGGTCTTGAGGTCATTACCATGACGGGCAACCACCTCCCAGTCGATCTCGAAAGAAAAAGTTTCACCAGCTCCCTCCGTAGTGATAGGGAATGGCCCAACTCGCTCCTCCTCCCACAGGAAGATGATCGACAACCCCGGATGAGGGGCCACTGCGACTGTCCATAACACAATATCCACGCGCACGGATTGGTCGTAAGCGTCCAGCCGCCCCACCTTTACTCAGGTTGAGGCGCGAGGGGTAATAGCTCATCGATCCGGCTGTTGGGCCAGCTGGGTAGTTTTTCCAGCGTATCCTTGAGCCAAGCGGCGGGGTCGATGCCGTTCAGTTTGGCGGTGGCCAGCAGGCTCTGGATGGCGGCGGCGCGACGGCCGGCGCGCTCCGAACCGGTAAACAGCCAATTCTTCTTGCCCACCGCGATCGGCCGGATGACGTTCTCCA
>NZ_WKCD01000144.1:0-13320 GCF_021606625.1 Pseudomonas sp. PA-4-8C | reverse complement strand
GGATGCGGCTGATCGAGAACTGGCTGCTCAGGTGTTCCAGGGCGGCGTTGTCTGCGGCTTCGGCGTCTTTCAATTGCTTGAGCTGGCCCATCAGCTCATAGGCTTTGTCATCATCGAAGGCATCGTGGGCCTGGCGGATGGCAACGCGCAGCTCGCGGATCTGGTCGCTTTCCTTGGAGGTGTGAAACGCGTCCAGCACCATCTCGCTGATGATCTTGGCGGCCGGCACATGCTGTGAAAGATTGATGGCGTTTTCGTATTCGGCTTTGGCGTGCAGGGCGACTACGGATTCTTCGGCGGATTTTTCGGTGTAGGAATCAGGCATTAAAATTTCACTGCGTAGTATGCGGAGAGACAAAAAAACGTCGGGCATTTTCAGCGGGTGGGGGGATCAGGTCAAGGTTGGCTCGGGCGTCAGAACAATTTCAGTAGTGGTAGCGGCACATCAATATTTGTACTTCATCATCCTCGATGCCATAAACCAGACGATGCTCCGCGGTGATTCGCCGAGACCAGAAACCACTCAGATTATGTTTGAGAGGTTCAGGCTTTCCCACGCCGTCGAAGGGGGCTCTCTGTATGGCCTTGATCAAGAGGTTGATGCGCTTGAGCCCGGCTTTGTCGTTCTGTTGAAACCAGAGGTAGTCGTCCCAGCCTTCAGGGGTAAAGAGTATGTTCATTCTTCAATCAACCGCCTTGGCTTGGCTTTGCCTGCTCGTAAGCTGTTGACTGAGTTAATGAGACGTTCGGCATTTTTAGGTGAGCGCAGCAGGTAAGCCGTCTCTTCCAGAGCATTGAACTCTGATAACGAGATCATCACCACGGGCTCGCCTTTTTGTCGAGTCAGTAGAAGTGGGACGTGATCATCGTTGACGCGGTCCATCGTTTCGGACAGATGGGCTCGGGCGTTGGTGTAGTTGATAGTTTCCATGGGAACTCCTTGTTGGGTGGGTTTAACGTACAGAAATACGTACATATCCACAACGGGAATCTTATCAACGGTCATCCACCTCGCCCGGACTTCACGAACAAGCTCAACGACTGAGTGGAGCAGCGTCAAACCTGTTGATACATTTTACTCGTCCAGTTCTTCGAGACACGCCTGGAGAATATCCAGGCCTTCCTCCAACACCGCGGGTTCAATGGTCAGCGGTGCCAGCAAGCGCACAATGTGCCGCGACTTGCCGCTGGGCATCAGCAGCAAGCCGGCCTCTCGCGCCAGCTCCAGCAGTTGCGCCAGTTGCTTGGGGGCGGGTGTGCCGTCGGCATGGGCCAGTTCAATGCCTCGCATGGCGCCGACACCGGTGAGGCGGCCCAGGTAGGGCGACAGTTGCTGTGCGCGCCAGGCTTGATAGCGGCCCACAATCGCGGCTTCCTGCGCGGCGCCCCACGCGTGCAGATGTTCGTCGCTCATCACCTCAAGGGTCGCTAGCGCCGCGGCACAGGCGATGGGGTTGCCCGAGTACGTACCGCCCAGCCCACCTTTAGGCAGGTTGTCCATCAGCGCCTTGCGCCCGACCACCGCCCCCAATGGCATGCCGCCGGCGATGCTTTTGCCGAGCAGCAGCAGGTCCGGCTCGATGCCCAGGCGCGAGAAGGCGAAACGCTGGCCGGTGCGCCCAAAACCCGACTGGATTTCATCAATGATCAGCAGGATGTTGTGCTGGTCGCAGAAGCGCCGCAGCGCCTGGGCGAACTCAGTGTCCAGGGCGAGAAAACCGCCTTCGCCCTGCACCGGCTCGATGATGAAGCACGCCACGTCGTTTACGTCGATTTCAACGCTGAACAGACGCTCCATAGCCTTCAGCGCTTCGGCGCAGGTCACGCCGTTATCGGTACTGGGGTAGGGCAGGTGATACACAGGGCCAGGCAGTACGCCGACCTTCTGCTTGTAGGGCGCGACCTTGCCATTGAGGTTGAGGGTCGCCAGGGTGCGCCCGTGGAAGGCGCCGTCAAAGGCGATTACCGCCGTGCGCCCGGTGGCACCACGGGCGATCTTCAGGGCGTTTTCGGCCGCCTCGGCGCCGCTGTTGGTGAGCATGCCGCTGACCGGGTATTCCACCGGGATAAAAGCGCTGAGACGTTGCATCAACTCGATGTAGGACGTATGCGGTGCGGCGTTGAACGCGTAATGGGTGAGCCGGGTGGCTTGCTCGCATATGGCCGCCACCACGGCCGGGTGGCAATGGCCCAGGTTGAGTACGCCGATACCGCCGACAAAGTCGATATAACGTTTACCCGCCGTGTCCCAGACTTCTGCGTTTTTACCGTGGCTCAGGCTGATGGGGTGAACGATTGAAATCGACTGGCTGATGCTAGCGTGGCTCATGACTCTTGGACTCGGCAGTGGTGGGCGCAGCGCTATCTAAGCCGCGCGCCTGGCCTTGCCGCAAACGAAATAAAGTTGCCGGGTCATTCCACCTTGGAAGGAGCTGCGGTCTATTCCGACACCCCATCCTTGCCCGCCGCCTTGGACCGATACAAGGCTTGATCGGCCCGCGCCATCAGCGCCGCCGGAGATTCCCCCATGCGCCGCTCTACTACGCCCAGGCTCAGGGTAACGTTCAACGCGCCCAAGGGGGCCGCCGCCTTGATTTTATGGCGAATCCTTTCGGCCAGCTCTTTGGCCGTGTCCAGGTTGCTTTTGGGCAGCACCACCATAAATTCATCGCCGCCCCAGCGCGCGAGCAAGTCGCTTTTACGTACGCAGGCTTCCAGGTGTTCCACTACCCGTATCAGCGTCTGGTCGCCGACGCCGTGGCCGTATTGGTCATTGATGGGCTTGAAGTCATCGACATCCATGGCCACCAGTGCCAGGGGCAGGCGGAAGCGCTCGGCGCGGTCGCATTCCTCCAGCAGCACTTTTTCCAGGCGGTACCGGTTGGCGATGCGCGTCAGGGCGTCGCGCTCGGCCAGGGAGCGGTTTTCGTCCAGCTGCAATTGCAGTTGCTGGTTGACGCGCGACAACTCAAGGGTGCGCTCTGCGACCAGCGCTTCCAGAGACTGGTTGCGTTTTTGCAACTGTTCGATGGAGCATTTGCGCGTATGAATATCGCGGTGTGCGCCGACCATGCGCGCCACTGAACCGTCGGGGTTACGGGCAATGACGTAGCCACGGTCCTCGATCCAGAGGTACGTACCGTCTTCTTTTCGGCAACGGTATTCGGCCCGGTAATGAGCGGCGCGTTGGCAGATGTAGTCATCAAACACCGCCATCACGCGGGGGTAATCCTCGGGGTGGATCACGTTCTCCCAAGTGAACACGCTGTTTTCCAGGGAGTGGTGGGAGTAGCCAAGCATTTCGTACCAGCCGGGATTGCGGTAGACGAAGCCGGTATTGGCGTTCCAGTCCCAGATGCCATCACTGACCAGTTCCATGATGGCGTGCAACAGGTCGACGTTAAGGTCGGACACCTCATTGCGTAGCGGTTCTTTGCCGGATGTATCGTCCATCTGCGCGCTTCCTGCGGGGGCTGGCGCCCAAGGCCAGTCATGGTTGACGCCGATACTCCGTGGCTGGCGCTACTGTACATCGGCGCTTGCGCGCTTTGAATAGGGCAGGTGTGCTGCTTTTGACGAGTGGCGAAACGCTATTTTTCTGGCGCCATCATCTTTGTCCGAGGCCTTCCATCCGCGTTGTGCTGGTAAATGGCCTGCGGTTGGCCCTGCTCATTGAAAAACACCTGGCCAATGCCTGCCGAGTTCCACAGCCGTTCGCCCGCTTCGGCGTGCTCGGGAATATAGGGCACCACCTGCATGGTGCGCCGGCGGGTAAACCAGTTGAGCGGCGAACGCGGGGAGTAGAGCCAGCGGTTGAGGCGGTCGAACCATTCCAGCAAGCGCGGCGGGAACTCGTTCTTGATGCCGCTGCTGGTGATTTGCCAGATCTTGGGGCCGCCGTTGCGGTGGCGGATCAGCACTTGGTAGACAAACGAGTAATGCACATCGCCGGAGAGGATCACGTAGTTACCCGGCGTGCGTGAGTGGCGGAAGATATTCAAAATCACTTGGGCGGCGCCGCGGTGAGCCATCCAGTTCTCCGCGTCCACCAGCAGTGGGAAGCCACACCAACTGAAGACCTTTTGCACCGTCTCGATCAGCTTGACGCCAAAGACCGGCGCGGGCGAGACAATGATGGCTGAAGGGTGATCCAGTAGGGCTTGTTGCAGCTCGCTCAAGGCTTCCCAGTCCAGCAGGCCGGAAGGTTGCTTGAGGGTGAACTCGCTGCGCCAGCGTCGGGTGCGGGTGTCGAGTACCACCAGCGCCGGGGTGGTGGGCAATACGTAGTGCCACTGCTGGAATTTCAGCAAGGCCTCCAGCAACGCGTCTTGCGCCGTCGCGTCGAGATGATTGGCCTGTACCTGGCCGGTCAGTGCCTGGGTTTGACCCAGCAGTTCGCCAAATACCTGGGGCTGGTTGCCCCAGCCTTGGCATAGCAGATACGCCAGCAAGGCATTGCCGATGATGCGCTTGGAGAAGGGATGGCCGTAGGCGGTTTCTTCCCACTGGGCGCTGAGGTTCCAGTCGTCAGTGATGTCGTGATCGTCGAACATCATCAGCGTCGACAGGTGCGCGAACACCCGTGCTACCCCAGGCAGGCCGTCGCGGAACTGATCGATATGAACCTGTTCGCGGGCGTAGCGTTGTTGCTCTTGCGCACTCAGCGGCGGCGGTTCTGGCGTGATCAGTGCCCAGGGTGTCGGTGACCAGGCCAGCAGGTACATCGCGATCACTTCGGCAAAGGTCACCAGGTGATTGTCGGCGGTGCTGCTGGTGAAGATTGGTTTCTTCACGCCGCCGAAAAAGCGTTCGCGCAAGGTCTCGTTACTGTCCAGTGCAGGGAGCAGGTCGGCCCGGTGGTAGTAGCTGGCGCGATGCCCATAAAGGCTGGCGCTGTCGCTCACCACCGCGCCCTCCAGGTACTCATCGAACAGGCCCAGGCGCGCAATCAGCCCATGAATGGCGCGTAGCATGGGCCCTGCGACGTCGTCGGCGTAGATCTGGTCGCCATTCATCATCAACAAGGCTGGGCGTTCGAGCGGTGTGCGGGCGTCCGCCAACAGACGGTCGACACATAACAAGCCTTCGTCGGCACGGTGGTGGGGTTTGCGACACGAGCCATGCACCAAGTGATGGATGCGGCTATGCAGCACGAAGCTTGGCGTAGTCGCGTCGCCATACAGCAAGTGCGGTGCCCACTGTGCAATGCCGAGGCCGTCGATCAACAGGTCGTAACCGATGATTTCGTCCTGCGGCAGGGCGTGGCTCAGGGCTACGTCGATCAGGTGGATAAAGGCATGGCGCCCTACGGGTACGACTTGACAGTGCGTCGCATCGAGCAGGATATCCAGCGCCTCGCCCGAGGGTAATTGCAGCGTCAAGGACATTGGCAGCGTACGGCTGCCCACCAACCAGATAACCAGGCGCTGCGGTTCCAGGCGTCGTAGGAGGGGGCCGGCAATGACCGCGGGCAAAGTGTCGGGTTGAAGCATGAAGAACGTTGCTCATACCAAGTGGGACTGGAGAGGGTAACGTAGAGGATGTCAGTGTTTTGTTAACGGAGTGCACCGCTGTGCGCTGCACTTGTTGCCGGTGGTCCGCAACGGTTTAAAGCACCCTGCCTCCTCCGAGAGAGGTCATACCCGAATTTTTGGGTTTTGGTTGCGTGCCCTGCCCCTGTGGGGTGCTGTCAATCGGCGAAGAGGTCGGTGCGGGATTGGCTCGAGGCTGGTTATCTTTCAAGCCTTGCTGGATGTTATAGCTGAAGCTGTCAAATGAATTACCGATGATCATGGTCAAACCCCTTACTCAATTGGAGGATAGTTGTCGCATCAATACTCCTTTTGACTGCGTACTGATTGAGTGGAGTTGGCCGGGTTTTTCGTTCCCGGCCAAACGTAACCTTATGTCTGGCTTGTATGAATTGAGCGCGTTTCAAGCGGGCTTTGGCACCGTAAACCTGAACTCACTGCCGCGTCCCAACTCACTTTCGGCCTCGATGCGCCCACCATGGGCTTGGACAATCCCCTGTGTGATATACAGTCCCAGTCCGCTGCCGGTGGGGTTGTTTTCAGTCTGGGTCCAATAGCGATCGAACACATGGGGCAAATCGTCCGGCGCAATGCCTTCACCGGAGTCGCGCACCGAAAATACAATCTCCTCACCGTTGCTCATGGCGCTGATGCCGATGTTGCCTTGGCGAGGGGTGAACTTGATCGCATTGCCGATCAGGTTCGACAGCACCTGGAACAAGCGCTCCGGGTCGGCCTTGATCTGCAGGCCGGGCTCGACATTGAACGACAGGTCGATGCCTTTTTCCGAGGCCAGTGGGGCCAGCAACGAATACGCCTCTTCAAAGATCTGGCTGACGTCCAGCGCCACCGGCTTGACCACATAGCGCCCAGCCTCGATCTTCGAGGTGTCGAGCAAGTCTTCCAGCAACACATTCATGCGCCCGGCGGCCTGTTGCATGGTGTCGATCGCGGAAGAGATACGGCGTGAGGTGTGTGGGCCATCGGAGCTGAAGGCTTTTTGCATCATGCCGCACAGCATGGAGATGACCGTCATCGGGTTACGCAGGTCGTGAGAAACCACCGCCACCAGTTCGTCCCGCGCCCGTACCGCTTGTTGCTCGCGCAGCACCTGCCGGGACAGATCGTTCTCCAGGGCCGAGCGGCGCAAATCGTTGGCGGCAAACAGGTCGCCATGGCTCCACTTGGTGGAGATACCAGCCATTTCCACTTTCCAGATTTCAAACGAGGTGCGTGGGCGAAGGCGCATGCCCGCGTCGGATGTTTCCAGGTTCAGCGGCTTGTTCGGGTCGCCACTCCAGTGGATGTTCTCTTTGACTTCCGGGCGAAACCACAACACGCCGTTATCCACAGGCTTGGGCAAACTCATGGCAAGCACGCCGCTGGCCACGCCCTGATACTCGGCGGCAGGCGGATAAACCGAGGCCAGATTATGGCTGGAAAATACCGGTGCGCCGTGGCCCTGCAACCACTTGTGCAGCGCGCGTATCTGCGCCGGTTCCGGGCAGTTGCCGTAGCGGTGCAATTGTTTATCTTCGATGATCGCCACGCCACCGGCGAGGGTCAGGTCCATCAGCATTCGGCCTTGCTGGGCCAGGCCGTCGAATACGTTATTGGCAGAGGCTTTCATCGCCAGGTCCAACAGCGCCAGCGCTTCGACTTTTTCTTCGCGCTGGCGGGTCAGCTCCAGGGTCTCCATGGCACTGATCTGCAATGACAGCACCTGGCCTATGGGCTGGCAGGCCATGCGCAAATCGTTAGGCACCAGCAGTGGCTCGCGGTTGCCGCAACTGATCAGGCCCCAGAGTTTGTCGCCCTTCATCAGTGAAATACTCATGGACGACAACACGCCCATGTTCTGCATGTACTGGCAGTGAATCGGCGACACGCTGCGCAGGGTAGCGAAGCTCAGGTCCAGGGGCTGGCCCGTGTCCGGGCGCAATTTGGGCAGCAGCGGTACCGGTTCGTAGGACGCATTCGGGATGATGCGTAGCCAGTTGGTGCGGTACAGCTCGCGAGCCTGTTCGGGGATGTCGGACGCGGGGAAGAACAGCCCGTTGAACAACTCCATGGATGGCGCCGAAGCTTCGGCGATCACCTGGCCATGGCCTTCTTCTTCGAAGCGATAGATGAGCACCCGGTCATAACCGGTCATGGCCTGGATTTCGTTGACGCTGATGGCGTATAGCGCCTCCAAGGTCTTTGCCGATTGCAGGCGGTGCAGCATCTTGCCCAGGTCGCTGGTGCGGCCATTGTGCGCTCGGGGTTTGAAATCCTTGAGCCGTGGTTCGAATTCCAGCACTAACACGCCCTGGTGACGATGCAACAGGCCTTCGAATTGCTCACCTTTGAAGGTGATAAGCAGGGGCGGCGAGTCCAGGAATGCGCTGTCCTCGGCCATGGTTTGCACGGCCTGGGCGTACTCCTCGCCAATCAATCTGTGCAACGGTTGATCCAACAGCGCCTCGGGGGCGTGGCCGAACAACGTACCGACGTTGGCACTTACCTGAATAATGTTCAGGCCAGGTTCCGACAAAGTCAACAGCACGCCGTGGGGCTGGATGGCCCCCGGAAAACGAATGGGTTCGTCGGCGCAGTTGGCAAGCAGCTCTTCAAAATCTTCGGGTTTCATAGCAATACCTCCTGGCTGTCGAGCCATTGCTCAAAGCCGCTGAATGTCGAACGGGCCGCCATCACCGCGCGCGCGGCGGCATCTGTATCCAGTGGCTGGCGGCTCAGATAATCGAGGAAATCTTTCCAGCGCCGTCCGGTCTCGGCGCCGTATACATTGAGAAAGGCACCGCCGTTGTCGGCGTTCACATCCAGGCGCAGGGCCATTTCCCGGCGCAGCACTTGGCCACCCAGGGTGGCGCCTTCCAGCACATACAGGGCGCCGAGACACGCAGCCGGCGTGTTTAATACGGGGAGTTGGGTACAGCGAGGCAGGGCATGGATGGCGTGGTCAGTCAGGCCGAGTGCGTGCAGGTCATGGACCAGTGTTGGCGTTTTCACACGCAACACAGGCTCATATCCATCGGGAATCAAACCGCTGTCATACAGCGCCGCTTCCATCGGCTGATAAAAGCCGTAGTACGCTTGCAGCAGGCGCCGATACCACTGGGCATCCAGGCGCTCGGAAAAAAACGGCAGGCGCTGTTCCAACGCCACATGCAGCAGGCCCGTGCCCGTGCGCAACGTTTCCAACAAGGAGGGCGCACTAACGTCATGGGCCTGTGAATGCATTCAATGAGCTCGAACTGTGGGCCTGTCGGCCATGAATGACGCGTGAAAATGGGCGACGATTCTACACAACTCATTGTCGTCAGCTGAACGCAGAAGCGAAAAGGCTGACCAGCGGATCAGAAAAGTCGCTCCCTGCACCTTACATGACCGCAGAACTGGCCCTCAAGTTCGGTTGAAATGATATCGCGCTGCTATCCACGCAGGGGCAGGCCCTAGTGCGTCAATGCTGTCTGCACGCACTCAAGCAAGTGGTCGGTACTCCAGGGCTTGGGCAGAAACCGCACGGAACTGCCCAACTCGGCGGCGATTTTCGTATTACCTGAGGTCAGCACTACTTGTACTTCAGGCCAGCGGTGGGCGACCACACGGCTCAAGTCATAACCATTGAGCAAGCCGGGCATTTGAATATCACTGACAATCAAATCCACCGGGTCATCGCCGCGCTCCAGGTAAATCATCCCTTCGTCTGCCGATGCAAACGATGTCACCACCGCACCAAAGTCTTCCAGCACATCTACCATCAACGCCCGAATGATCTCGTCGTCTTCCAATACCAAAATCGATGGCTGAGCCATGATCCTTACTCCACCATCAGGGGGTTCAGTAAGGTGGAGTAGGGGTTGGGTATATAGGTTCGATTGGATGTTTTTTAAGCGATGGGTGGTCGTTTGGTCACTTGTGAGCCATGGGCACGACAATCCGTTAAGGTGAACGCCACCCTGTCGTCCAAGGAATGCCATGTTCAACCGTAACCCACTCGTGCCTGAACTGATCGTCACGCACCTCAGCGCCAGCCTCGCATTCTGGGTCGACCAGTTAGGCTTCGCCATTGCCTATCAGCGCGCTGAAGAAGGCTTTGCCTACCTCGACCTGCACGGCGCGCAAATCATGCTCGAACAATACGACCCCGATGCCGGCCAGTGGCTGACCGCACCGTTGCAGCCACCGTTCGGGCGCGGCATCAACCTGCAAATCGATGTGCCCGCCGTCGAGCCTATCCTGCTACGGTTGGCGCAAATCGGCTGGCCATTGTTCCGCAATGTAGAAGACGCCTGGTACCGAGCCGGTGACGTGGAGGCCGGGCAACGCCAGTTCATCGTGCAAGACCCGAACGGTTATCTGGTGCGCCTGGTGCAGCGGCTGGGTGAAAGGCCGGTCGAACAGGCATAATCCAAGGCAACAGCCGATAGGGAGACCTGAATGAAGTATGTGTTATTGACCCTCGCCCTCACCGTTATCGCTGCCCCCGCGCTCGCTGCGGGCGACGCCGAGGCGGGCGGCAAACTCTTCTCCAAGACCTGCGGCGGCTGCCACAGCATTGGTGAGGGTGCGCGGGGTGGTTTTGGCCCGGAACTGAACGGCATCATTGGCCGGCCTGCCGGTACCACCACGGACTACCAGTATTCGGATGCGATGAAGAACTCGGGCGTGGTGTGGACGCGGGAAAAACTGGCGGCCTACATTGAGGACCCGAAGGCGGTGGTCAGTGGTACGCGGATGATCTTCTGGGGGATCAGTGACCAAGAGAAGATTGAAAATATCCTGGCGTACTTAGCGACATTCCAGCCCAAGTGAGGCGCCCAGGCTGACGGCTACCACCGGGCACAACGCGATCAGAGGCGGGGGGCTTGCCTTCATGCCCGTCAGTTAAACGCAGCCCCTTGTGGGAGCGGGCTTGCTCGCGAAAGCGGTGGGCCGGTGACTGAATAGGTGACTGATACAAAGCATTCGCGAGCAAGCCCGCTCCCACATTGAGCTGGGTTCGGCTCAAGGTATATCTTTTTCAAAGTTTTTTGGCGCCGAGGGAATGAGACGTTTGGCAATCGCAGCGGTGACCACATTGACCTTTGGAATGGACGGCGGTTGACGGATTGGCTGAGTTATCCGCGTATCCAGCTGGGGTTTTCGATTGAGGGGACGTTCTCGGACTATCACGAGTCCAGGGAAATCTGGTTTTGGAAGGTCATATGAAATTGGTTAAGGGCGTGGTGTTTGTCGTCGGGGTGGTTGTAGTGGCGCTCGGAGTGTTTAACGGTTTGGTGGTGGCCGTGTCTGCGTATTTTGGGCCGTTTTATCAAGGGGATGCGGATCAGAGCAGGAATTTTGGGCTTTGGTTGGTTGGGAATGGGGTTGTGGTTTTGGGAGCAGCGTTCAGTGGGGCGGTTTGGTATTGCAGGCGTTTGAGTAGGTGGCGGGAATGAAAATGTGTCCGAGTATTAAGTGAATCAGCGGCTGTGATTTTTCCTTAAAGGGCATCGCAGGCAAGCCAGCTCCCACATTTTGAGCGATGTGTATCAGTTGAGCCGCAATAAAAAAGACCTTGAAGCACCAAGGTCTTTTTTGTGCCTGCGGATCAACTCAGCAGGTGCTTGGAAATCAGCCGGGAGATTTCCACGATCGAGGTCTTGCCGGTGAATTCAAATTTTACCTTCCCCAACGACGAAAAATAAATCTCCAACTCCGAATCCAAGTCAAACGACCCTGAAGTTTCCACCGAGTACGCCACGATGTTCTTGTACGGCAATGAGGTGAAGTCCTTCTTGCTGCCGGTAATCCCCTGCACGTTCACCGCGATGATGCGTTTAGTGGTGAACACGACGCCGTCGCGCATGGCCTTGTAGGCGTCGACCACTTCTTCGCCGTCCAGCAGCAGGGCTGCTACGCGTTCGGCGTATTCGTTGTTTTGCTTGAGTTTGAAGAAGCCTTTGTTGTTGAAGTCGATCATGTGCCTGTCCTGGGTAAGGGGTGCCGCCGGTGTATGACGTTTTGCTTGCGGATCTGTATCTAACGCCTGGGCCTTCAAGCCCCTAGCATGACGCTCAACACGACCGTGTCGGCGAAGGGTTTCACGCTGGCAGCATAAAAAACAGGAGCCAATCCATGCCTGATATATCCAGCTTGCTCGCCTACGGCCTGATTTCACTCGGCATGGTACTGACGCCCGGGCCGAACATGATCTACCTGATTTCCCGCTCCATCTGCCAGGGGCGCACGGCCGGGTTGATTTCCCTGGGCGGGGTGGCGCTGGGGTTTGTGGTGTATATGGTGTGCGCGGCGCTGGGTATCACGGCATTGGTGATGGCGGTGCCCTTTGCCTACGACGCGCTGCGGCTCGGCGGGGCGCTGTATCTGGTGTACCTGGCCTGGCAAGCGGTCAAGCCGGGTGGGCGCTCGCCATTTCAGGTGCGCGACTTGCCCAAGGACAGCCCGCGCAGGTTAGTGACCATGGGCTTGGTCACTAACCTGCTCAACCCCAAAGTGGCGGTGATGTATTTGTCGTTGCTGCCCCAGTTCATCGACCCGAATGGTCATGGCAGTGTGCTGATGCAATCCCTGGCGCTGGGCTCCCTGCAGATTGTTATCAGCGTGAGCGTCAACGCGGTGATTGCCTGCATGGCGGGTTCCATTGCGGTGTTCTTCGTCACACGGCCAGGTTGGCAGGTGCTGCAGCGCTGGCTGATGGGGTCGGTGTTGATGGGCTTGGCGGTGCGGATGGCGGTGGAAGGGCGCAGGTAAGGCTGCTTTCAGCGCGCCATGACGTTGACAATCACATGCAGGATGAATGCTGGCCCGTAGCAAGGCTGCCCATGTTCATCTTCGATACGCCAGATTGAGGTGACGGTACTGGTCTCCCTCGGTGCTCCGAACTCCACGGTGATATGCACTGGCTGGCCGGGCAAAGTATCTGCTATCGGAATATCGTTGTTCAGGCTTCGCAGATGGCTATCCATCACCACTTCCAATGGCTCCCCCGAAGCGGTTCGACGGGCGATCACGTACTCACCGTCCACTCTGACCAATCGCCGGCCGCGCCAGGGGCGGGTCCCGAGATTCTGGATCTCCCAGGTTTTCTGAAAGGTTTCACCGGGCAGCACTACGGTCTGGTCAGGCGTGGTCACGTCTGCGTTGAATACAGCAATGTCAGATGGGTCGTACAAGCCAATGGCCCGGTTGGTGATAGCCATTGAGTAAGCATCAGTTGGAGCACCGGTCAGGTCGGCGAAGTAGCGAAACAGCAGCAGCGGGGAGACCCGTAGCGCTTTGGCTAATTTTATCAGGGTACGTACGGACGGATCTTTTGAAGCACCGCCCGCCAATCCATAAAGATAGGTTCTGGAGATGCCAGCTTCCTTAGCCAGATTAGTCAGGGGTTTGCCCAGCTCTCGACTGCGTCGTACGACGAGCGCTCGAAGAGTATCGCCAGTTTTGATGCTCATATTTTGCAAACCCGTTTCCAGTGGAAGACGTCATCTTGTACGCCAAAAAGGACAACCTGCACGCCGTCACGGTTACATAGCAATGCAGACTTTGGTCTTGCTGGCGACGTTGTGAAAGACATGGATAGGTCCGGTTTGGTTGGCATATCCAGTGTCGCGGTTTCTCACATGCTTGCGAACCTTGTGTGTGTTGCATTCCTTTACATCTATCTGTGGATATAGCTATGAGTCCAATGAAAGCATGCTGCGAATCCATAGCCCGATCAGGCTTTGGCATCCTGCAAATTCCTGATTCGATGTTGCAGGACTACAAAAAGATCATTGATGGG
>NZ_WKCD01000143.1:0-13348 GCF_021606625.1 Pseudomonas sp. PA-4-8C | reverse complement strand
AAGCCCGCCCTTACAGAAGGCGATGCGGGTAGGTTTGAGCTCCGCAAAACCCAGAAACCCCGCCGAGGCGGGTTTTCTCACAACTTACTGCACAGCAGGCGAATCAAGGCCGCGCTTTTCAATCACCGTAAACACATCCGCCACATCCTGGACCATGATCCGGGCGGTATTGGCGACGGTGTTGATATCGTGCTCGGCATAGTCCGATACGTTGGAGCAGGCCATCAAGTGCAGGTAGGCGAGTGCGGCGTTGAGGCGTTCGCTGGCGCAGGCGTGCAACTCGTTGAGCGGTGCGTCGCTGTCGATCAGCAGTACCGGATAGTCGGTTGCGGTTTGGGACATGGGGGTGAAGCGGCGGGGCGGGTGTTGATCAGTCATAGTAGTGGTCCTTAAAAAAGAAAAAACACCACCGTTTTGCTGCGAAACAAATGGGTGGCAGCTGTGCGCGGGTTCGCAGACCGGGGGACCACTACCAGCACCCGGCAGACCAGAAGGTCTCCCACGCACAACCGCCATAAAACGAGAGGCAGCTGAAAATCTGCTGCGTCATGTTTGACGGTACTAGTAGTGATTTTGTAGGGCTGCGAAACCCCATCGCCGACCAATGCCAGCGACGGAGCGAACTATAAAGTGACCACCGCACAGGCGCAACCGACAGGATGTATCAAACCCCACCCACCAACTTCCCACTGTCCATCCGGCGCTTATACGCACTGTCCCGGCTCGCCAGCCAGAAGTACAACGGCGACGTCACCGCCAGCCCCACCACCCACGATAAGTCCGCGCCGTTGATGTGCTGCGAAATCGGCCCCACATACAGCGGCGTGTTCATGAACGGAATCTGCACCGCAATCCCCACCGCATACGCCAGCAACGCCTGTGGGTTGTACTTGCCGTAGATGCCGCCATCCACGCGGAAGATCGAGGCGATGTCGTACTTGCCTTTATGGATCGCATAGAAGTCGATGAGGTTGATCGCCGTCCAGGGCACCAGCACCACGAGCAGCACCAGCACCATGTCGACGAAGTGACCGATGAAGTCTTGGGAGGCAAACACCGCCGCAATCGAGCAGGCGGCCAGCACGATGATGGAGATCACTGCACGGCTTTTCGCAGTGGGGATCCAGCTGTAGGCGAAGGTCTGTACCAGGGTGATGATCGACAGCACCGCGCCGTACAGGTTGAGGGCGTTATGGCTGATCACGCTGAGCAAAAACAGCACCAGCATCAACGGGCCGATGGCGCCGGTGGCCAGTTTGACCGCGTCCATGGTGTCCATGCCCACCGGCGTGGCGAGCACCGCCACCGCGCCGAAGATGAAGGCCAGGCTCGACCCCAGCGCCGAGCCCAGGTAGGTAGTCCAGAAGGTGGCGGCCACCGGCACGTCGGCGGGCAGGTAGCGAGAGTAGTCCGACACGTAGGGCGCAAATGCGATTTGCCACAGCGCAGCCAGGGAAACGGTGGCCAGCCAACCGGAGATGTTGAAGCTGCCACGGGTTAGAAAATCGGTGGTCTGCACATGGGTGAAGATGTAGCCAAAGCCCAGCACAATGCCGGCGCCCAGCACCCAGGTGCCGATGCGGTTGAGTACGTGGATGAAGCGGTAGCCGATGATGCCGATAATCCCGGAACCGATGGCGCCGATAACGATGCCCACCGGCACAGGCACGGCGTCCACCACGCCATGCAGGGATTTACCGGCCAGCACGATGTTGGAGGCGAAGAAACCGATGTACATCACCCCGGCAATCACCACCACCAGCAACGCGCCGAGGGAGCCGAACTGCGCGCGGCTCTGGATCATCTGCGGAATGCCCATCTGCGGGCCCTGGGCCGAGTGCAATGCCATCAACACACCGCCGACCAAATGGCCGACAAGGATGGCGACAATGCCCCACACCAGGTTGAGTTGGAACAGTTGTACACCCAGGGCGCCAGTGACGATCGGCAACGGCGCGATGTTGCCGCCGAACCACAGGGTGAACAGATCTCTTACCTTTCCATGGCGATCTTGCGGGGGCACGTATCCAATCGTGTGTTTTTCGATGAGCGGGGCGCTGGATGTTGCAGTGGTAACCATGACGAGCTCCAAGGCAAGGTGAGTACGTGGGCGTACTTCGCTGTGCGGCGCATGGGCGCCGCTTTGTTGTTGGAGTGATCATCTGCAATGGGCGCAGGCAGGTAAATTAGTAAGTTTGTTGCTATAGACCTTAAAAAAAGTATCTCGTGAGATTTTTTGCTCCGGTATGTTGCATGCACGTCAATGGCTTGAAAAACCGGTGTTTCTGCGCACTTGTTTGGGGCAAAACACCACGTTTAGGGAGGTGCCGATGGCAGCCTATAACCTGCGTCAGCTCAGATATTTTGTGACCACGGCCGAATGCGGCAGCGTTGCCGAGGCGTCGCGCAAGCTGTATATCGCCCAGCCGTCGGTGTCCACGGCGATCAAGCAACTGGAAGATAGCTTTGGCGTGCAGCTGTTTATCCGCCATCACGCCCAGGGCGTTTCCCTCACGCCCAGCGGCGCGCGCTTTTATCGCAAGGCGTTGGAGTTGTTGCGGGTGGCCCATGAGTTCGAGCAGAACGCCCTGGCCGATAACGATGTGGTGGCCGGGCAGATCGACATTGGCTGTTTTGAAACTGTGGCACCGTTGTACCTGCCACGCTTGATCGCCGGCTTCAAGGCGCGCTGGCCGGGTGTGGAGATCCGCATCCGCGATGGCGAGCAGCAGGAACTGGTGCAGGCACTGACGGCGGGCAGTATCGACGTGGCGATGCTGTTTGAGCACGACCTGGGCGGCACCATCGAGACCACGCCGCTGATGCCGCCGCAACAGCCCTATGCGCTGCTGCCGGCCGATCACCGCTTTGCCCAGCAGGCCAAGGTGTCCCTGGCCGACCTGGTGCTGGAGCCGATGATTTTGCTGGACGTGTTGCCCAGCCGTACCTACTTCGTGAGCATCTTCGAAGAGCGCGGGCTGACGCCGAATATCGTGTTCAGCTCGCCCTCCATCGAAATGGTGCGGGGCATGGTGGGGCGTGGGTTCGGGTTCTCGATCCTGGTGACCAAACCGTTCAGTGAGTACACCTATGATGGGCAGAAAGTGGTGTGCATCCCCTTGGCGGAAACGGTCACGGGGTCGGGGTTGTCGGCCGTCTGGCTACGCCGCGCACCTTTGACCAAACCGGTGCAGTTGTTTGTCGACTACTGCCGCGAAGAGCTTGCACGTTTGCTCGGCTGAATAGGGTAGGAGCGAGCTTGCTCGCGAAAAACTCATGGACGCCGCGTTTATCCAGGATGCACGCGTTATCGTTGACGTTTTTCGCGAGCAAGCTCGCTCCTACAGAGGGTGATGACCGAGTCTTCAGGTTGTGATAAAGCCTAACAACCGCTGCAACATGGCATCGCAGCCATCAAGCTGCTCCAGGCTCACAAACTCATCGGGCTTATGCCCTTGGTCCATGCTGCCTGGCCCGCACACCACGGTGGGAATTCCCGCCGCATCGAACAGCCCGCCCTCGGTACCAAACGCCACGGTGCCGAAGTTCCGCGAGCCGCAAAACGCCGCAATCAACTGCGCCGCCTGGCTGCGCTCATCCGTGACCAGCCCTGGGTAGGCTGACAACTCGGTGAACCGAATCGAACTCTGTGTGCTGACCGCCTGCATGCGCGGCAACACCCGCTGCAGCGCGTAGGCCTGCAACTCTTCAGCCACTTCGCCCGGGTCCATGGAGGGCAGGGCGCGCACTTCAAAGTCAAAGCGGCAGTCGGCCGGCACGATATTCAAAGCCTTGCCGCCGTTGATCATGCCGGTCTGTACCGTGCTGAACGGCGGGTCAAAACGTGGGTCCTGCCGTGCGCGTAACCGCTGGCCAATGCGCCCCAGTTCACCGATCAATTCGGCGGCGTGTTCTATCGCATTCACACCCGAGGGCGCATAGGCCGAGTGGCACGCCTGGCCCTGCACATCGCAGCGCATCGCCAACTTGCCCTTGTGGCCCAGCACCGGTTTGAGTTCGGTCGGCTCGCCAATGATGCACAGCATCGGCTTGACCGGACGTTGTTCCAGAACCGCGAGCAGCGAGCGCACGCCCAGGCAGCCGACTTCTTCATCGTAGGACAGGGCGATATGCACCGGCAGGCGCAACGGCGCTTTGACCAACGCCGGCACCAACGCCAGCACGCAGGCGATATACCCCTTCATGTCGGCGGTGCCGCGTCCGAACAGCTTGCCATCACGCTCGGTCAGTGTGAACGGCGGCAGGGTCCACGGTTGCCCGTCCACCGGCACCACGTCGGTATGCCCCGACAGTACGATACCTGGCAGTTCCACCGGGCCGATGCTGGCAAACAGGTTAGCCTTGCTGCGTTGCGCGTTGTAGACCAGCTCGCTGGCCACGCCAAACCCGGCCAGGTAATCGCGCACATACTCGATCAATTGCAGGTTGGACTCGCGGCTGGTGGTGTCGAAGCCCACCAGGGTTTCCAGCAGTTCGCGGCTGCGGCTCATCGGTCGTCTCCGGCCACGCCGTAGCCGGGGGAGCGGTCGGGGGCGAGGGCGCGATCGATATAGTCCTGCACCTGTGGGCGGTAGGCGTCCCAGAGTTTTTGCAATTCGCCAATCGGCGCATCGTCGGCCCAATCCACGCGCAAGTTGATGATCGGCCACGTCAACTCGCCCACCACCACCAGCGCGGCGGAGTGCACCGGGCCGGCTTCGCCACCGGCGGCGATGGCGGCATGCATCGCGGCCAGTAGACGGTCTGCGAGCTGGCCTTCGCCCTGTTCGAAAGCCGTGACCATCGCGGTGATCACTTCAGGGGCGGCGAGCATATTGCCCGCCGCCACGCATTGCTCGCCCGAAACCGCGTGATGGGTACCCAGGGTCTGGCTGCCGCTGAAATGCACGCTGCGGCCCAGATGGTCAATTGCCGTGAGTTGCCGGTACTGGCTGTAGCCGTTGCGGGTGAGCGCTTTGTCGACGGCGGCGGCGGGAGCCAGGCCCTGTTCCAGCCCGTCGAGGACGTCCGGGCCGAGGGCCGGCAAGGTGATGTTCTGGGTCGACACGGCGCCCACACCAGGCCGCAGCCACGGGCAGCGGGCGCCCACGGCGATGCTCGATGAGCTGATGGCAATGCCCAGTTGGCCGGTCTCTGCACAACGGCCGACGATGGAAAAGGTCATGGCTAGCCTCCTTACTCTGGAATAACCGCGATCACATCAATTTCCATCAGCCACTGCGGCTGGCCCAGGGCCGAGACCACCAGCCCGGTGGAAATCGGGAACACGCCCTTGAGCCACTTGCCGACTTCCTGGTACACCGGCTCGCGGTAGCGTGGGTCGATCAAATAGGTGGTGGTCTTGACGATATGGCTGAGGTCGCTGCCGGCTTCTTCCAGCAGTTGCTTGACGTTCTTCATCGCCTGCTCGGCCTGGGCCCGTGGGTCGCCGAGGCCGATCAGGTTGCCGTCGAAATCAGTGCCCACCTGGCCGCGTACGTACACGGTGTTGCCGGCGCGCACGGCCTGGCATAGGTCGTTGTCCAGGCTCTGGTTGGGATAGGTTGCTTTGGTGTTGAACATGCGAATGCGAGTGTGGGTAGGCATCAAAAAAACTCCTGGGAAAATGATCAGGCGCTGACAGGGGACTGGCGGGCAACCGGGGCGGCTTCGCGGTACTCAAGGTACTGACGCTGGATGGTGATATGGTCGGCCACGTATTTGGCGTCGTGCCACACGCCCCAGATAAACGACGAGCCACGCCGCGATTGCCACGGCAAACCGAGGAAGTAGATGCCCGCTTCGCTGGAGACACCGCGCTGGTGTTGCGGCTTGCCGGCGGCGTCGAAGGCGTCTACCTGCAACCAGCTGTAGTCAACGGCAAATCCGGTGGCCCAGATGATCGAGGTGATGCCGGCTTGCGCCAGGTCCAGCTCCAGGATCGGCTGCTTGATGCATTCAGCGTCAGGGAACACGCGACGTGCCTCGGGCTCCAGGGGCAGGTCGAGGCCGTTGCGCTCGATATAGGCGTCGGCCGCGTCCAGCAGGGTCAGGTAGTTCTCATCACCGCGCGCCAGGTTTTCCACCAGGTTGGGTTGGAACGTTGCCACCGTGCCGTTGAAAGCGTGGGTCAGGCCGACCAGGGTCATGCCTTGCTGGGCCAGCTCGCGAAAGTCGATGGTCTTGCCGCCGTGGGCGCCGCTCACGGCAATGGTGACGTGCTCGCGGCCGGGTTTCATCGCCGCCTGGTCCCACTCGCCCAATACGCCCAGCCACCAGCAGAAATCGCGGTTGCGATAGGCGCGAGGCGGGCGGTCATGGGCGCCAACCGACAGGTACACCTGGCGGCCGGAGCGCTGCAATTCGTCCGCAATTTGCACCCCGGACGAGCCAGCGCCCACCACCAATACAGCGCCCGCGGGCAGTTGCCCAGGGTTGCGATAGTCGGCGGAGTGGATCTGGTGCAGCACGGTGTTTTTGGGCGCTATGCCAGGAATCACCGGCTTCTGAAATGGCCCGGTGGCGGCCACCACGCGGTTGGCTTCGATCACGCCTTCGCTGGTGTGCACGGTAAAGCCGGGGCGGCCGATGTTGCGGACCACTGAGGTGACGTCCACGCCGGTGCGGATCGGCGCATTGAATTTACGGGCATAGGCTTCGAAGTAATCAGCGACGCGCTCTTTGGGCGCGAAGCCATCGGCGGGGACGTCATCGAATTCCAGGCCGGGGAAGCGGTCATGCCAGGCTGGGCCGTTGGCGACCAGCGAGTCCCAACGCCCGGTGCGCCAGCGCTCGGCGATCCGGCTGCGCTCCAACACCAGGTGCGGCACGCCTTGCTTGCTCAAATGCTCGCTCATGGCCACGCCAGCTTGACCTGCGCCAACCACCAGCGTGTCTATTTTTGTTATTGCTACAGTCATGTCTCTATCCTTGCGTAATGCAGTTGGATTCAGCTTGGGCATGACGTCAAGTTAGGGGGCAGGGAGTTATTAATAAAATATTATTAAGTTGGGAAGTGAGCATAAATATCGGATGCAGAAGAGAAGAAGGCCAGCCAACTGTGGAGCTGGCTTGCCTGCGATGGCGGCCTCAAAGCCGACACCTATCTACCTGATATCCACGATCCTCGCTCGTTCTGAAAGACTAAGGGGCATTTTCTTCAATACCTCTCGTCTTTGTGCGCGTTACCGTGATCTCAACATCGTTGGCATCACACAAGGAATTGTAATGAGCTTGATTCTCTCCATGGCCGCTTTTGCCCTGGCCACGTCCATCACTCCCGGGCCTGTCAATGTGGTCGCGTTAAGTGCCGGCGCGCGTTTCGGTTTTGTCGCCAGCCAGAAACATGTGTTGGGCGCTGCCGTAGGTTTCACCTTGTTGTTGGTACTGATCGGCCTGGGGCTGCATGAAGTGCTGGTGCGTTGGCCGATCCTGATCCAATTGATCCGCTGGGGCGGGGTCGCGTTCTTGTTGTATATGGCGTGGAAGCTGGCGGTGGACGATGGCCGCCTGGACGCTGACGGTGCCCACACCGCGCCGTCGATGCTGTATGGCGCGATCATGCAGTGGCTCAACCCGAAAGCCTGGCTGGCGTGTGTGGCAGGCATGGGGTTGTTTGTGGCTGACGGCGATGCGGCGCAGGTGTGGTTGTTTGCCGCGCTTTACCTGGTGATCTGCTACCTCTCGGTGGCGTGCTGGGCGTATGCGGGGACGTTTTTGCGCCGCTATTTGAACAACCCGAAGGGTGTGCGCCTGTTCAACCGCTCAATGGCCGCGTTGCTGGCGGCCAGTGTGGGTTATTTGCTGATGGCTTGAGGTTCTCGCGGTACTGCCCCGGCGTGGCCGCGAAATGTTGTTTGAAGGTGCGCTGGAAGTGCGCCTGGTCGGCAAAGCCCGCGGCCAGGGCGACGTCGGCAATCAGCGCGCCATTGCGCAGTTGGCTGCGGGCGAACTGGATGCGCCGGTTGACCATGAAAGCGTGGGGCGTCAAGCCATAATACCGCTTGAACGCGCGGATCAGGTAAGACGGCGACAGGTCGGCGGCCTGGCAGATGTCTTCGAGTTTCAAGGCCTGTGTGCAGTAGGCACGAATGTAGTCGGCGGCGCGTTCCAGCTTATGGTTGACCTCGCGTACCGGCGTCAGCGAAGGGTTCAGGCGCTGTTGCACGTCGGTGAAGTAACTCACCAGCGTGCTCTGCTTTTGCAGCAGTTCGGCCTGATCATCCACTAGCGTGCGGTACAGTTCGAGCAAACCGTGGTACAGCGCAGTGTCGCGGGTATGGGGCGTGTCGAATGGCCGGTAGCCCTGGTCGGTACTGAACCCCAGTTGGTATTGCAGGTCGGTCAGCCAGGGTGTGTCGAGGTACAGCATGTAATAGGACCAGGGCTGGTCATGGATGGGGTTGCAGGCATGCACATCTCCGGGGTTCATCAGCACCACGGTGCCGGCGCTGATTTCGAAGGTGCGCGCGCCGTAGTGGTAATAGCTGCAGCCGGTGGTGATCGCACCGATGGAAAAGTGCTCGTGGGCATGCCGGGTATACGTGACCTTGCGCCCGTCGGCAATGGTGCGCGCCTCGATGAACGGCAGGCGTTCGTCGCGCCAGAAAAACGGTGCTGTAACGGCGGTCATGGACGGGCGCTCCCGGAAGGTAATCGAATGAGCAGGCCAGCAGCGTTATATAAAAAACGCGATTGTTCAAGCCTCCTGAGGTTCGAGCGCCAGGTCGCGCAGATAGTCGGCCCAGGGGTCACTGCCGTTGGCAGCTGCCTGCAGGCTAATCGGCAACTTGGCTTGCTGGCTCAAAGCCAAGCTGTCGTGCAACAAGTGCTGTTCGACAATAATCTTCGTCAGGGCGTAGCTGCGTGGTGAGTCCAAGGTGCGGGGGACGCGTCGGCCCAGGCTGTCTGGCGCGGGAATGCTGTCTGCGCTGGGCAGCTTATGGTCGAGCATGTTGAGCACCAGGCTGGTATCAACAGCCGTCAGAGCGACCTTGGCCGGCGGCGTTCCGTGTGCATATGCCTGCCAGTCGAAGCGCATCCAGGCTTGGTGAGTGGCAGTGTCGACGGCTCGCATGACCTGGGTGTAGTTCAGCTCGCGTCTTGGGCGAATCAGCATCTGCCTGGGGAAGCATTCATAGAAGTACCGCTCAGTGAAATATGCGACATACACCAGCACAGCCAATCGACCCACCTCGGTAGAGTCGCGCGGCCCCCGTCGACTCACGCTGAAAAACTGCACATTGCCGTATTCCATGGCTTCACGCCGCGGTAAGGTCAGGTGCGACAGCCAATAACGAATGGATTCCCCGTAAGCGGCCTTCAACTGCTGCAGCTTCTTGTCAAAGGCGGTGGAAAATACGCTGTTGATCTGCCCCAGCAGATGAAAGTGCTTGGCCATTTCCCGGTATTTGATCGCCGGGTTCGAGGAGTGCCAGCGATTTGAGGCGGCGTCCAGGCTGCCAGCCATGTGCAAGTCGACGAACGAATACTTGGGGCCGGTATGTACATCCTCGAAACGACCCTCTTCTGAAAACGGCGAGTTTTCCGGCAGCCACATCAACAGCGGTGTTTCGAGCAGGGGGTTGCCGGGGTAGACCTTGCGCAGATCCTGCAGGGCGGTCTGGCGCAAAGTGACGATGGGCTGGGCAAATGTTCGCAGGGTTGACGCCAGGCGTGCACGTTGAAAATTGAGCGCTTGGCGTGCGGTGTTCAACGCCAGGGAACCGGTACGTGCCTGGGTGCCCAGTACGCCATTGGCCTCGGCCCAGTCCAGGACGGGGCCGGCTGCTTCGTGACTCTCCAGGAAGTTTTTCCACGTCCCCTCGGGGGGTAGGTAGGCCAGGCTCATGATCTGCTGATAGCTCAACTGACGAGACGACCCTTGCACGACCTTTTCCATGTAGCTTACGTACTGGCGGAACAGCACCCAGGCCTGGGAGCTCTGGCAAGGGGTGGATTCGGGAATGTCGCGAACCAGCAAGTGTGGGCTTTTTCCGCAGAGCAGCAGGTGGGTGGCCAAGGCTGCGACCGGTGCGTTGAGCCCGTGCAGGCTGGCTTCGATCTGGTGGCGGGTGAAAGATGCGGATTCGCCCCAGTGGTAATCATCCTGCCAGTCGATGGAGTTGATACGGGTGGGATGCACGTGCGGCTCGGGATCAAGGCTCAAAATCAACGCGGCCAGGATCAGTGCGTTGCGACTGCCGCTCTCGGTGCTTTCACCGGCATGCCCGCCGTGCCAGTGCAGGGCGTTTGACAGGCGTTCACCCAGTTGTTGCGCCAAGGAGGACGCCAGCACGCGCATCAGGAGAAAGTCTGCTTCTGCGTGCACGTCGGCGACGGACTTGCCGGCCAGGTCGACCCCGCCAAGCACTTCAAACAGCAGACCGTCCTTGTCCGTCATGAATGCGTCGCTGATGGTCAAGACTTGTTGGCGTTCCGACGTCGACAGCTGCCACGCCGTCGCCTGCCAGCCGGTCGACGGTTTGAGAGCACGCCACCAGGCACGATCGCTGACTGACAGGGGCTGGATGACTTCCAGGCGCTGTAACGTGACGAGCGCTTCTTCCAATGTGCGGGGCAAACTGAAGTGGTAAAGCTTCAACGCCTGGGCGAGGGTCACCGTGTTGTCGGTGCGCAGATAGCCACCGGTCTTGGCTGCCAAATCCTGAAGTTGGCGTAACAGCGTCGCCAGCCTGGGTTGTTCCAGTACGGCATCGGTCAGTGATACCCATTTGCCGTCCAGGTCGCAGGCGCTAAGGCTGCCGGTGGCGCTCAGTATCATGTGGCTGGAGGGATCGATGCGCTCGCTAACGCGCAGGGCCAGGAAGGCTGAGTCGTCGGTCAGGACAGTTAATTGCCCGTAGGCTTTTTTCACGGTGGCCTCGAGGGCATCCGGATCGGCGCTGATCAACCTGTCAAGGCCGTCGGGACTTAGCATCGCGCCATCGTCGATGGCCTTCGCCAGTGCAGTGTGCAACGTATGACGGTCGTTCAACACGCCGACATAGTGTTGATAACGGTACAGCTCGGCAAAGGAGCGCCTGGCGTTGAGTACCACCGGTACTGCCGGTTTGGGCACTTGGCGCAAGCGCCCGACAAGGGCGTTGATGGCCGAGACGCTCCAGGGGCGCTCGATGGCGTAGGCCTGCAATGCCGCAGCCACGCTGAGGCTATGATTGAGATAAAGATCCAGCCCCAACTGTTTGCTCAACGACACCAGCGTGTCCCAGCGGGCATCGTGATTGGCCGGGTCAAGGAAGCTCCACTCTTGCTCATTGTCAATGTGGGGCACCGCCAGTTGCTGGAGCTGGAAGTTGAAGTAAACGCCGGTTGTTGCTTGCGTGTTCGTGCCCAGATCGTTTTCATCCATGATCGCCTGCAGCAGGCTCGCTGCTTGTTTCAAGGTCCTGGCCAGTCGCGAATCGGACGTCAGTTGCAGGCGCGTGCGATAAATGTCCAGAGGCGAATAGGCCTCGCTGTCCAGGGTAATCAGAGCCAGAGCATCGGCCAGTTGCTGGCTGTCCTGGGACTGCTCGGTCAACTCAGCGTAGATCATTGACTTGCTGCGCCCATTATCGTCAAAGCCTGGAAAACGGCCCAGGGTCCTGAGTTCTTCGACAATTGTCTGGGCCTGTAGGTGATTGGCGGGCATCGGCAAGCCATGGAAGGCCAGTACCAGGTTCAACGGCCAGGTCAGGGTGATTGCCTGCGGCTGCGGGTCGATCAGCGGCAAACCCAGCCCCATCGGGTCGATTAGTTGGCTGATAAAAATAATCGGGTTGGCGTGGGCCCACCAGCCGGACGCGTCGGCCATCTTGAAGGTTTTGGGTTGGTTGCCCACGGTGGCGCTCAGGGTGCTGTTCTGGACCCGCAGGCTCTTGGGGGTAATGCCCTGAGCGTCGGCCCAGGCCCTGAACCCCTTGGCGTTGATGGATTTGCCGAAGGCTGCGCTCCATTGACCCAGCAATGACCCGGGGGCAATCGGTATGGGGTGTATGGGGGCTGCCAGGGCCTGGCTCGCGGGGGCGCAAAGCAGGCTGGTCAGTTGCTCGATCAGATTGCGGTCACCCTCCGTAAGCAAGGCCTGGCGCTCACTTACAAAGGTGCTCGTAGGTTTGAGCGTGACCGGCAGGGCGGTATCCCAGGTCAGGGCGAGGGCGTGAAAGTCTTCCATGAGTACGGTTCCGGTTTTGAGGGTAAAGCCGGATGTTGACAGTGGCGGTCGGCACCTTCGAAGCAGGGGTTTCCTGCAAGGCCGTGGCTTGTATCAGCCAGCACCGCGAGGGGCTGGCCTTTTGTCAGGCAGGTACGAGAAAGGCTGCCTTGAGCAACTGCCGGGTATACGCGTGCTGCGGGTCAGCAAAAATAGCCTGGGCATCGCCTTGCTCCACCACTTGGCCTTGCTTGACCACCATCAATTGGTGACTCAGCGCCTTGACCACCGCCAGGTCATGGCTGATAAACAGGTAGGTCAGGTTGTACTTGGCCTGCAAGCCGCGCAGCAACTCAACCACCTGGCGTTGTACCGTGCGGTCCAGGGCCGAGGTGGGTTCGTCCAGCAGGATCAGGCGTGGCTTGAGCACCAGCGCTCGGGCGATGGCGATGCGTTGGCGCTGGCCGCCGGAGAATTCATGGGGGTAGCGATGCCGGGATTCGGGGTCCAGGCCCACTTCCTTGAGCGCCGCGATAATCGCCGCTTCCTGTTCGGCGGGCGTGCCCATCTTGTGGATGCGCAAGCCCTCGCCGACGATTTCGCTGACGCACATGCGCGGGCTCAAACTGCCGAACGGGTCCTGGAACACCACCTGCATTTCCCGGCGCAACGGGCGCACCTGCTGTTGGCTGAGGCGGTCCAGTTGCTGGCCTTCGAAGCGAATTCCGCCCTGGCTGCCGATCAGGCGCAAAATCGCCAGGCCCAGGGTGGATTTGCCCGAGCCACTTTCACCGACGATGCCCAGGGTTTGCCCCTGGGGCAGGCTGAAGTTGATGCCGTCCACGGCCTTGACGTAATCCACGGTGTTGCGCAAAAAGCCTTTCTTGATCGGAAACCAGACTTTCAGGTCGTCCACCTCCAGCAGCGGTGGGCCGACCTCATTACTGGCCGGACCGCCACTGGGCTCCGCCGCGAGCAGTTCCTGGGTGTAGGGATGCTGGGGCGACTGGAACAGCGTCTCGCAATCGGCCTGCTCCACGATGCAACCTTGCTGCATCACGCAAACGCGGTGGGCGATACGCCGTACCAGGTTGAGGTCGTGGCTGATCAGCAACAGCGCCATGCCCAGCCGCGCCTGCAACTCTTTGAGCAATTCCAGAATCTTCAACTGCACGGTGACGTCGAGGGCGGTGG